>NZ_JBDNJQ010000260.1:0-7087 GCF_051172895.1 Nostoc sp. CALU 1950
GCGACATCTGGATGTTCATCTCCCAGCAGGTTGCGCCTAAGTGCCAAAGCTTGGACGTGAACAGATTCGGCTTCGCTGTATCTACCTTGGGAACGGTAGAGTTGCGCTAGGTCGTTGAGGCTAGTGGCGACATCTGGATGTTCTTCTCCCAAACGTTGTTTAGTTATTTCTAGACGCTGCTCACGCCAAGATACTGCTTTATCATACAATCCCTGACCTTCGTAAAATCGAGCGTTGCCAACAAATGCCCAAATCAAATCATCATCGCTGATATATTCAATGAGATTATTCGCTACTTCAGCTATATGAGGTATGGCGAAGGAGACGGCGTTGATTTGCTCAAGAGTGGGTGTTTCAGGAATCTCCTTGCCAACTGCTACCATTACCCGGCAAAGCGATCGCTTTAATTCCTCTGCCTGTTCTAAATCTGTAAGCTTACATTGGAAAAACTCCCTTAGCAGTGGATGAAGTTGGTATGTTTCCTCACCTTTGCGTTGGAGTAAATAGAACTTTAACAAATCGCGTCTGGCTTTTTTTTGCTCTTTACCTTCATTGCCTTCCACCAATTTCCAAGGAATCGGAGCCAAGGCAAATAAGCTCAAAAAACAACCTAAAACTTGGGCGTTTTTTTGCAAACGCCGCCAACTTAACTCAAAAGCAGCAGCTACACCTAGTTTAGCGGTCATTTCTTGTGGAGCTTCGTCTATTGCTTCATTCGTCAGACCCTCATCTTTCAATTGTTGCAAGATTTCTGCTAGAGATAAATCTTCATCAAATGCCAGATATCTCCCGACTAATTCCAAACCCAAAGGCAAATAACCGAGATGCTTACAAAGTCTTCTAGCAATCCAAGGTTCACGTCGCAATCGTTCTCTACCCACCAGCGATTTTAATAGGTTCATTGCCGCCAACGGTTTGAGCAAACCCAAGTCTAATCGCATTATCGGTGGCTGTAATTTTTCCCTTGTGGTCATCAGCACTTTAAACCGAGAAGATAGCGAGTGTAAGTAAGGCTTAACTTCCTTGTATTCCACAACATCATCCAGCACCAGCAGAACATCAACCTCCCCAGGCCAATGCCGAAAGCAATATTGGACTTGCGCGAGTAATTTTTGGTTAGGATCTTCTGTTAAATTATCTGGTATTTTTAAATCAAGATGAGTTCTGGCAAACTGTACAACTTGAATGCCCACATCACCAACTTTTGCCAGCAACCAGCAAATTCCACCCTTGTAAGTTTCGCGGTGATTCCTGGCATATTGTAGGGCAAGTTCAGTTTTACCAACTCCACCCATGCCAGCAACAGCAGCTATAGCCACCTGTTCATTTTCCTGCAAAAGCTGGTGGAGATTGTGCAATTCCACTTTACGTCCAACAAACTCCACCACCCCACTTAAGGGTAAATTTTGCGGTATTTCGGTAGCGAGATTTGACTTTACCTGTTCTCCTCCAGGCGAATACAGTCAGAAAATATTAGTACCAGTGAAAATATTTCCTTGAATGACGTTTTTAATAGACTCAGCTAACTTTGTAGAATTAATGATGGTTGCTGGTTGTGAGTTCAGCCCATTTGCTAAAGCTTGGACTTTTGACGCTACTTGAGGATCGGCGTTTGCTGCGGCTTCCACGTCCCGCACTGATTGAGCAATTTCGGTATCTGCGTCTGCTGCGGCTTTCAACTCCAGTACTGCTTTGCCATAATCTAACGGCTGCTGTGTATTTTCTGGTGTCGCCTCTGCTAATAAGGGCAATTTATTTTTATTACGTAGCTGTGCGATTAATTTACCGCTTGCTTCTAACCCTGCTTCCCCAAGCTTTTCGCCAGTTTTTTCTAGGGCTTTAGTTAAAACTATAGTAGCGATCGCAGTTGCAACAGCCGTTAGTGTTACAGGTTCCATAATTTTATGAATAACAACCGAAATTCCACTGAAAGCTATTCTAGCCTAGCCTGATTGCCACATTTCTTAATTTTGTCTGTATAGACACGGTTTTTAACGTTAAGTTAACTTTTACAAAAACTGATGCAATTTGATACCCAACTGCTACCTCGAATTAATAGTAAATCCCTGAGAGAAAATGGTAAACAATATTATGTAGATGTCAAGGGAAAACACTTTCCTAGCGTTACCACAATACTTAATATCACCAAACCCCAAGCAGACAGAGACAGATTATTAAATTGGAAAGCGCGTGTTGGAACAGAAGAAGCCACCCGCATATCTACAAACGCCAGTCGTCGGGGAACCCAAACACACAAACAAATTGAGCGCTACCTCCTTGGACAAAATCCTATTTGTCCGGAAGCCAGTCGCCCTTATTGGGAAAGTATCAAGCCAGTTTTAGAAGAAATCGACACAGTGAGACTCGTAGAAGGCTCTGTTTTTCATTATGATTTGAGCTATTCTGGCAAAGTGGATTGTATTGCCAGTTATCAAGGCATCCCCTGTATTTGCGAGTGGAAAACAGCAGACAAACCTAAAGGTTCAATTGAGCATTTATACGAACATCCACTGCAACTTACAGCATACATTGGAGCAATTAACAACTATTATCGAGATTATGGCATTCAGCTAAATCATGCTTTGTTGGTAGTCGCAATTCCAGAGATGCCAGCCGAGGTATTTTGGTTTGAACCAGCAGGGATTAAAGATTACTGGCAGCAATGGGAAAAAAGAGTCGCCGAATATTGGGAACGCAGAAGTGTTTGGAGTTGATGAGTGGGATTGCAAAATATCAAGCAGCCTAATTCTGTGAGGTACTTGCCCTTTCTCAATGGCTTTTAAATGTTTGCCATTCTGATCGTATTTTAATGCAAACTTTATTTGTTCACTTGCAAATGAAACTAGTAAACCACTGGTTGAAAAATATACAGTATTAGGTTGAATATCTTGCCAATTATTGGGTAAAGCTTCCATTTAACTTACTACTGATATAGTAGTCGAATTCTTGGGGTACTTCTTTAGTCCCTTTCATTTTCCAAACAGTTGTATCTTGAGAATCCAAACTCCGAGAGCAAAACTCGTAATGTTTACTTTACCTTGACAACGCCACCATACCCCACCCCGCTTTTATAAAAACGTTATTCACAAGCGAGAAAATACTCTAATTGGGGAAACCTAATAAATGTGAAGGGTGCTAAAGTACCCGCGTCGTTTTCCCTCATTGGTTGAAAGCCAGAGGGTTCCTAAACTTCCGTGAGGTTTTATGAAAGAGATCAAAAATAAAATTACGAATAAATTAGAGCGACTATTGGAACAATGGTTAGTACCTCGTCTGGTACGGTGGGGAGAATATCTAGAAACCAAAATCAGGCGCTATAAACATCAAGAACTGAAGAGTCAATTAAAATTTAGTGGCTCAGGTCTACGATTTAAGCGAGACTTGAGAATTGAACACCCGCAAAATGTATCTCTGGGAAATAAAGTCTACATTGGACAAGATGTCATATTAGATGGACGTGGCGGAATTACAATTGGCGACAATACAACACTTGGATTTAACGTAGTTATCCTCTCTGCAAATCATGACTATCAAAGTAATGATTTGCCTTATGAACATAATGTCTATATTCATAAACCTGTAGTTATCGGTCGCAATGTTTGGATTGGCGGAAATGTCCTAATTGTTCCAGGAGTTTCTATTGGAGATGGTGCAATTGTGGCGGCGGGGACGGTTGTAACTGCTAATGTTGAACCTTTAGCAATTGTTGGAAATCAACGGATGAGAACAATTAAATATCGCGACAAAGAACATTATGAAAAACTCGCCAATAAGCAAGAGAGTCAGGATAATTCGTAATTCGTAATTCGTAATTCGTAATTATTATCCTATAGCTGGTAGGTAAGCATTAATGTGCATTGGTGTCAACTTAACGTGAAAGCCAGCCAAGAAAAAGCCTTTAGATATTGTCTCGTTCCCAGTCTCCGACTGGGAATGCCTGTCTTTGAGGCTCGGCCTCAAGACTTGCGGCAGAGCCGCAATGAGCAGCATTTCCAGCCAGAGGCTAGAAACGAGATTTGAAAAGGATTTTAGCTTAAGTTGACACCAATGATTAATGTGCCCAACCTACTTATTATTAAACCAAAGCTGGCGTATTCGCACGCTTAACTTGAGGTGTTGCAATCATCCGCATTCCTGTGGGTGCGGCTAAAGTTAAGCCACGGCGCACAGGACGCATGGGACGTTTATTCACTAGCGATACTTGAAATTCTGACAGAACAGTTGCCAAGACAATTTTCATTTCATACTGAGCAAATGCCATCCCAATACAGCGACGATTACCGCCACCAAAGGGTAAATATTCATAAGGTGAATATTGTCTTTCTAAAAAGCGTTCTGGTTTGAACTGCTTGGATTGTGGGTAAACTTCTTCTCGATGATGAGCTAAATAAATACTGGGAATTATTGCCGTTCCTTCTCGCAGTTCGTAGCCCATAATGGTAATTGGAATCTTCACAACCCGCCAGAAAGCATTCATGGCAATTGGGTAGATTCGCAATGTTTCTTGGCAAACTGCTGTCAGATAAGGCAATTTAGCTACACTACTTAAATCTGGGTTAACTCCAATGGTGGTGAGTTCCTCTAGCAACTTCTCACGCACCTCTGGTAAATGGTCAATCCAGTAAAAAGCCCATGTCAATGCAGAAGCGGTAGTTTCATGTCCTGCAACTAGCAACGTCATCAACTCGTCGTGTAATTCTTCATCTGACATCCCTTGACCATCGTCATAACGAGCAGCCATCATCAAACTCAGGATATCTTGGCGATTTTGATCAGGTTCAGCCCGACGTTCTCGAAGCAAAGCGTAAATCAGTTGATCAATTTTTTGCCGTTGTTGGAGAATCCTACCCCACGGACTCCACGCCCCGAAATCTTTTTGCATGAACCGGAAAAACAAGGTGCTGGACATTACGGGCGAAGTCATGAAGTCTAGTAAGTCACTTAGCGATCGCCTCAGTTCCTCAAAATGCTGTCCATCATTCAAGCCAAATACAACCCGCAGAATAACACGCAGGGTGATTTCTTGCATCGACTCACGGATATTAAAAGGCTTGCCAATTTGCCATTCATTACTCACCTGTCGGGTTATTTCCCGAATTTCCTCGCCGTAAGCCCGCATCCTTTCGCCATGAAAGGGAGGAGCTAAGAGTTGCCGTTGCCGCTGGTGGCGATCGCCATCTGATAACATGAAGGAGCGATCGCCAAGCAAAAATTTTAGCCCTATATTCCCTCTGCCAACCTCAAAATGGCTGGAATCAGCAGTAAAAATCTGCTCTAGTGCTTGGGGTTGACTAAAGTACACAATATGGTTATCGGATCGACTACTTTTGATTGTGAAAGTGTCACCATAGATTTTGGCAAAATCATCTATATATTTCACGGGCTGAGTAATAAACTTGATCATCCGCAGCCAGCGCGGCATTTGGGGTCCATCAGGCAAATTGTAAGTTGCTGTCATAAAATTTTGGGGAATTGATGGCTTCTGAATTTATTGTTACGAGTTTTCATGTTACTTAGGGTTACAGAAAGCGGTATATTCATGATTGGGGACTAGAGACTGGAAACTGGGAACTGAAAAGAAGATAAAGAGGATAATAATAACTCTTGTACAGACGCGATTAATCGCGTCTCTCTTAACTCAGCACTCAGCACTCAGAACTCAGCACGGGCTAAACGCCCCGCTACCGCTAACAAAAGGCAGCATCGGAAGCAAGCAGTGCCAAAAATCATCGCTATTCTCAACGGTAAAGGAGGAGTCGGTAAAACGACTACCGCAGTCAATCTGGCTGCAAACTTTGCGAAGAAAAAAAAGGTGCTTCTGATTGATGCAGATATTCAAGGTTCTGCCAGTTGGTGGTTTGGGCGCAGCCAGCAGGGAATGGGATTTGATTTATCTCAAGAAACCGATCCCGCACTTTTAAGTGATTTAGGAAAGATAACAGGTTACGATTTAGTAGTGGTGGATACACCTCCCGCCCTGCGCTCTGAAGCATTAGTGGCGGTAGTTGCGATCGCAGATTATCTAGTTTTGCCTACACCCCCATCTGCAATGGATTTAGCAATCCTCGTGGAAACAGTCAAGGAAGCCGTCATCCCCTTGGGAACCCCCCATCGGGTATTGCTCACCAAAGTCGATACCCGCAGTCTGGGGGAAGCACAAGAAGCAAAAAACACTCTGACTCGCTTAGGTATTCCTACTTGTAATACCTTCATCCGTGCCTATAAAGCTCATGAACGAGCAGCACTTGAAGGTGTAGCGATTACTCAATGGCGAGGAGGAAACGCACGGGAGGCGGAATTAGACTACCGCCGTGCAGCTGATGAATTACAGCGTGATTGGAGAAAATGATAATGGCTAGGAAACAAAGTCTCTCTGACTTACTACAAGAAGAGGCGCAAAAATTTACACCCCCAGAAGGTGAATCTGCGATCGAAGTTACAGCAGAAAAAGTTGTCGAAGAACAAGCTGCATCTGATGAGGAATCGTTAGGGCAACCACTTGAACCAGCTTCTACTAAACGCAGTCCTACTAAGGCTGATTTAGAAGCAACTGTCAAAGAGTTGACAAGTAATCTAGAAACAAGCCACAAAAAAGAAGCAACTCTTGGACAAGAAATTACTGATTTGCAATCAAAATTATCTAAACAAAAAACCTTTGCATCAGAACAAAAATCATTACTAGAACAGCTAACAAAAGAACTTGACGAAACCAAAAAAACAGCACTGCAACTTGCAGAAGCAAATTCCCAGCTTATAGAAGAAATTAATGCTTTAAAACAAACAGCAGAAGATAAATCTAAACTAGCTGTAGCTGTAAAAGAAACTAGTGCGATAAAACCAGTAAAAGACCACTACAATCCACTTAACTACAAAAAATCACATCGTTCATCAGAAACACTTGCTCAAGCTCAACCTCAAAATCAACCAAATGAGTATCCCGATAGTTCTAATGAGATGTGGTTACTTGACTAAAATCGATACCATTTCTTTGTGAAACTGTACAAAATCAGATTTGTAAAACAAGGGGCTTAAGCCTAGGGTGTTGACTCTGTACCCTTTAGCCCGTAAGACTTCATGCAAAAAATGT
>NZ_JBDNJQ010000261.1:0-7028 GCF_051172895.1 Nostoc sp. CALU 1950
TAGTTTGGCAGCATCAAGTTTAAGGAAAATCGGCACAGGGAATCAAGATGCGATCACCGCTTTGGTGCAACTGCTGCAATCACCTGATGTGGATGACGACATCCGTAAGCAGGCAGCATCAAGTTTAAAGAAAATCGGCACAGGGAATCAAGATGCGATCGCTGCCTTGGTGCAACTCCTGCAATCAACTACTGTGGATGACTACACCCGTATGCAGGCAGCAAATAGCTTAGGGAAAATCGACCCAGGTAATGAAATTGCGATCGCTGCTTTGGTACAACTGGTGCAATCAACTACTGTGGATGACGACACCCGTAGAAAGGCAGCAGAAAGCTTAGGGCAAATCGACCCAGGCAATGAAATTGCGATCGCTGCTTTGGTACAACTGGTGCAATCAACATCTGTGGATTACTACACCCGTAAAGAGGTAGCAGGAAGCTTAGGGCAAATCATACAAGACAATAACCATCGGTTTAAAGCAGTTGAAGCTGTAAGTCGTTATTGGCGATTGGATGATAATTTCTACAATTTAGCCTGGGAATGTGCCCAAAATATGCATTACCCCGATTTTTATCAAGCTTGGCATCAGCATAACTTTGCAACTCGTGCGATGCGAAGCTTAAAGAAAATCCTCTTCACAAGAATTTGAGCAATTTCCCAGCAGCAACGTTACAAATGAAATTCCCGTGATGACAATAGCTTGTTCACTCGTTACGAACACAAAAGCCATTGTTAGGAATAAAGTTTTTGTCTTTACCACAACCTGTTTTGTTACCAACACAACCTGTTTCGTTACTAACACAACCTGTTTTGTTAACAACACAACCTGTTTCGTTACTAACACAACCTGTTTTGTTACCAACACAACCTTTTTTGTTACTAACACAACCTTTTTTGTTACTAACACAACCTGTTTCGTTACAAACGCAACCTGTTTTGTTAACAACACAACCTGTTTCGTTATGAATGCTTATCTATTTGTGGCAAATGCTTATGCGATCGTTACCACAGCTTAAGCAAAACTTATATATACAAGTCCTATACTATTACCAGCACAACTCAGATTTACAAAAGGTTGGTACGATGCGATGATCGGAAATACTATACCTGTATCTCAAGTGTGGAAAGGTATTGATGCCGAGTGAAGCACCTTTGATTCAAGTCAAAGCTATGAATAGGCGATCGCTATTCGCTGCATATTGAAGCATTTCTAGCAATACGGGCAATATTTCACAGCCTTTTGAAAATTATTTAATTACATTTTCAATCTGTTAATTATTAAAACCCGCTTTGCAAATTAAATTTAAACATTATGATGTATCTATGTAATTGTACAATTAACTTTTTTATTCTTTGACAAATTAATACCGGGAGTTTTAGGTGATAAAAAACAATAGAAAAAAGGCTGTCGCTCAAGCTATTTCCACAGCCGTTGCTTTGGGCTGGGTAATAATGCAAGTGGAATCAGCACGGGCTGCTACTTTGACGGTTAACAATCTCAATGACAGTGGCGTTGGCTCATTGCGAGATACGATCAACATTGCAACTAGCAATGACGTGGTAGAGTTCTTACTGGGCAGTAATCCTAGTACAATTACCCTGACGAGTGGGGCACTTGCGATAGCTCAAAATCTTACTATTAATGGCCCAGGTGCTAATTTACTAACCATCAGTGGCAATAATCAATTCCCCGTGTTTGATATTAACGCCGCCGATGTTACTCTTTCTGGGCTTGCGATCGCTGGTAATATCAATGCTTACAATTCTAGTAGCGTAACGTTTACCAATAGTACTGTTAGCGGCGACAATGTGAAGATAGATAACAGTACTGGTAACGTAACATTTATCAATAGCACTATCAACGGCAATAATGGGCAGATTAATGCTAATGAACTGACTTTCATAAATGATAGTAATGTAACAGTTACACCTAACGGCGGCAATTCTGGGACAATTGGCAGTGCCGGCAATCTTTTAGTAGAAGGAGGTAGCATTATCATTGACAATTCTGGGGAAATGAACGCTGGTAGTAATAATGGAGGCAACATAACTATTACACCTGTTACTCTTATAGTGACGACAAGAGTACCCGAACCAAGTGCGATCGCTGGTACTATACTTGCTTGTAGTCTGGCTTGGCTGGCGAAGAGAAAGCAAGCAGCATTTTGCAAGACGAAGATATAATTACGTATTAAAAAAATTCGCAAATAGTTTAAATAGTCAGCCCGCACAAGCGGGCTGATTATTTTATGGGCAATTAGTCGGACATAATATCAATTACCTGAAACTAAAATACTTCCAGGAACCTTTATTAAGCCTCAACTTTTACGCCCTTCCAGAAGGCAACATAGCCCTCAATATTTTTAGCTTTTTCCTTAGCGCTGGGATAATACCAAGCAGCATCTTTATTGATTTGTCCATCAACGTCGATACTGTAGTAACTAGCGACACCTTTCCAAGGACAAGTGGTGTGGGTATTACTTTCTGTGAAGTACTGCTTGTTAATGGTGTCAACAGGAAAATAATGGTTGCCTTCCACAACTACAGTATTATCACTTTCGGCTAAAACAGTTCCATTCCAAATTGCTTTCGGCATAAATGACTTTGTAAATAAACTATACACATAACATTTTGACACTATCAGCTTGTTTGTAGCGAATTTATGGAATCTGTAACGCTACCAAAAGAGATCATCAGTCACGAAGAGGCAATGTGTTGTCGGGATTTTCTTCCAGTATTAATTATCAAAGAAAAATTCAGCAATTCCTGAGCCAGAATCCAGAATGGATTCTGTGCGACTGGATGGAGAATCGAGGTTTAAAGCCCCCGATTTTAAACGCGCGGTGATATTAAATTCTTTCCGATTGTTACCCCTGACTTCAGAGGTTGTTTGAAAAGTCCTCTTGTCGGTATCAAAAGTTTTAGATCCCCCTAAATCCCCCTTAAAAAGGGGGACTTTGACTCCAGTTCCCCCCTTTTTAAGGGGGGTTAGGGGGGATCAAAAGTGCCTAAAGTTACA
Organism: Nostoc sp. CALU 1950; assembly: GCF_051172895.1. Classification (NCBI taxonomy): domain Bacteria; kingdom Bacillati; phylum Cyanobacteriota; class Cyanophyceae; order Nostocales; family Nostocaceae; genus Nostoc; species Nostoc sp. CALU 1950. The sequence goes on from NZ_JBDNJQ010000261.1 coordinate 3,020, forward strand.
GAGAGAAAGTTTTTAAACATCCTCTCAGGCATGGGGTATTCTGAATTCTGTCTTCTGACTCCTTCTCATAATCATTTTTATTTATTAATTTGAAAACTAAAAGCATTTGCTTCTATCGTAAAGATTTTCTAGGATATTGATATGCAAAGTTAATTAGCCAAAAGAAGTTGGATTTTGGTTTATAGGCTCAAGCAAAAAATATTTAGATATTTGAGTAAGCGATGCCTATGGCGAGCTACGCTAACACACCTTCTAGAAATACTTACCAGCAAAGGATTTTATCTAGCATATATTTTCCTCTTTTAAATTCTTACTAAACCTTCTCCGAATTCCTAACTGCTCCAATTGGGATGAATTTGACTAACCCGTTTGGGTAATTAACAAATCAACCCATCAGGTGAACTCACTATAAGAGGTTGAGATTAATATAACAGTAGATTCTATTACTAAAAAATACTGATTGCACTTTGTTCTAATTGAGGATAACTCTATGAAACTCACAAACTTGATAAATTCTGCACATATTGTTGCTTGGTTTAATTCTATGCCTAAAATCACTAACCCTTATCCAGGCAAGAATCATCATAGCCAATCAATAAACATAACTGCAAACTCTGACACTTTCCCTAGACATTCCAGGAATGGCAATTACCTCAAACCCTTTGATACTGCCTTTATCGCCTATTACATGATGGGTTTTGGTAATTTTGATGTTTAACTTACATTATTTACAGTTTTTCGTTAATTAATCTAGTTCTCATGAGGATAAATTTATGAAACTCACAACCTTATTCAATTCTGCACTTATCATTGCTTCTATTGCTTTTATACCTGGAATTGCTGGCGCTCAAACAGCTAATACTAACAATAGTGGTGGACAAATAAATGCAGATGTTAACTCTAATGCTTTACGCAAAAATTCTACAGAGGACAGTTATCTACAACCCTTCAATACTGCCTTTCTAGCTTATCAAGGTTATTTAAAAGAGCAGGGTATTCCCAGTGGAGGCGCTTTAATATCTGCATACCAAATAGGAAGCCTGACTGCGAAAGATGTGGTTCAGGCTGCTATCAGGGCTAACAAGTTACCAGCCAAAGTTTTAAATGATTCAAGTTACCTCAACGCACTTGAATCGCAGTTGACATCATTCAGCAACACTAATGATTTATCTGAATAAATATAAGTTTACTGAGCTAATAACGGATTTATTAAATGCTGTACTTTCATCCGATGAAATTTAGCCTTTTAGCTTAACTTGTGGGGATTAAGAACTCTAGTATTTATCTAATAAAAGCTTTAGTTCTGCCTCCAATCCCCAATCTTTCATGGCTGACCACTCAGCTTGACGCACTGCTAAAAATGCTTGCGATAAGTCTGGATTTAAAGCATTTAAAAGAATATTATTCTGTTTTAGGTGGTCTAGAGCTTCCCCAAGGCTTTGTGGTAAAAGGTCAATACCATTAGTATGACGTTCCTCAATTGACAGGTGTCCGGGGTCTTGTGCAACAGGATTTCCCGGTTTTTGACTTCGTTGCACACCGTCGAGTCCGGCTGCAATTACCGCACCTAAAGCGAGGTAAGGATTGGCTGATGCATCAACGGTTTTTAACTCGAAATGGCTGGAACCGTTGAATCCAGGATTGCTGGGCACTCTCACGGCGGCTTCACGGTTGTCTAGTCCCCAACAACGGAAAGCACCACTCCAGCTATGAGGACGAATGCGGCGGTAGGAATTAGTACTAGGAGTAGTTAACGCCATCAGTGCTGGCAAATGATCGAGTATACCAGCGATAAATGCTTGGCCTATTTGAGAAAGACCGCAGACACCTTGAGGATCTGGTAGGAGATTTTGCCCGTTACGCCAGAGGCTAAGATGGATGTGGCAACCGCTACCAGCGGCATCTGGGAAAATTTTGGGTAAGAAAGAGGCTGTAAGATTGTGGTAATGAGCGATCGCTCTCACAGTTTCTCTAAAGGTAATCTGTCTGTCAGCTGCTCGTAAAGCATCAGTATATCCCATAGAGATTTCCTGTTGACCTGGGCCAGATTCGGGATAATATTGCTCTACAGGAATTTTTTGGGCGATGAGTGCCTCGACTATCTCATCAATTACTTCTTGATGCTTATCCATTGCCTGAGTCGAAGCAAAAACTGTCGAATCTGCGGGTACAATTCCCTCAGATGTTTGCCGTAATAGATAAAATTCATTTTCAAATGCAGCCCGAATTTCCAACCCCTCGCGTCTCGCCGCCTCAATCATCCGCACCAGGAAATTGCGAGGACATAGCGCCCAAGGACTACCATTAAGTACCATATTTCCCATTACACGAGCATGATTGGGAGCATAAGGTAAAGGAGTGAAGCTAAACCAATCTGGTACTAAGCGGATTTCGCCTACCGGGCCTAGACCAGTTTCGGGAATGACAGCATCATACATTACAGGGACTCCCTGTTGTCCAGCAGAAATGCCTACACCATACTCAAAGTAGTGGGATAACATCTCGATATGAACAGCTTTGCCACGAATAATGTTGGCGTTGTCACACCAAAGGATACGGACAAACCTGATTCCAGCTTCCTGAAGAGATTTTCTGACTTTCTTAAATACTTTGTTTGCAGCCATCAGTTAATTTATCCCGCTTTTGAGTTGATTTGACAATTTCCCCACCTCATTTTCATGCTCAAGTTAGAATAACTGAAATTACGAAGGCAAGAAAAGTTGGTGGTAAATACATCCCACATCCCCAAATTACCCATACCACCGTCTCTTTTGGGGTCAGAAGTCGGTTCTTTTACTGAGTTTACAGTCACTCAACGAATGCCTGCGATCGCTCGCCGAGTTATCGCTGAAAATAATTTCTCATCTGAGATTAATACCAGCTTGGAAAACTTAGCTACAGAACTGCCGACTGGATTTTTGCCACCTCTTTTAAATGACACTGTTAGAGATTTTTCCGCCTGGAATACATATTTAGAATTTTACAAGGATCAACGTTGGATAGATGTTCCCTGGTTTTTTGCCGAAACTTATTTTTTTCGATTAATTCTGGAAATTACCAATTATTTTCGCCCTGGTGTATGGCAAGGCGTCGATCCATTTGAGTTGCAAAAATCTCAAGGTTTGGAAGTATCTCTGGACTCGATTGTTTTGCTGTGCGATCGGGCTAAAAATTGGTTGGATAATTCACAATTGAAGGGAGAATCAAACCAAACAGCTTTAATTACACTATTATATTTTGCTTTGTGGGGAAATCGAGTTGACTTAAGTTTATGGTCAGCATTCGAGAGTGACCGGAGTCGTTTTGATATTCAAACCCAACTAGCTCACATCCTAGTAAATGATGCTTCTCAAGTGATAGAACTGTTAACTAGTTATCAAGATAGACGGATTGATTTTGTTGTAGACAATGCTGGTTTTGAACTTGTTTGTGATTTATGTTTAGTAGATTTTCTATTAAGTAGCGGACTGGCTAATCAGGTTTACCTACACTTAAAACCACATCCGACTTTTGTATCTGATGCCATGATTAAGGATGTACATTACACAACCAACTTTTTAGCCGCTACTGGACATCAACAAGTTACATCTTTTGCTCAAAGATTGCAAGAAAATATTGCATCAGGGCGTTTAGTGTTATCTGAAGATTACTTTTGGACATCGCCTTTAGCCTTTTGGGAAATACCCAACTCTCTCAAAAATGAGTTAGCCAATGCGAGTTTGGTTATAGTCAAAGGAGATGCCAATTATCGCCGATTATTAGGCGATCGCCACTGGAACTTTAGCACCAATATTGCAGATATAGTCTCTTACTTACCTGTGCCAATGGTAGCTCTACGCACCCTGAAGTCAGAAGTAATAGTAGGTTTAAAACCAGAAGTGATTGAAGAAGTAGCCAAATCTGACTCTTCTTGGTTGACAAATGGACAGTGGGGTGTAATTCAGTTAGTGGCTTAGAGGTTGTTTGAAAAGTCCTTTTGTCGGTATCAAAAGTTTTAGATCCCCCTAAA
>NZ_JBDNJQ010000262.1:0-6960 GCF_051172895.1 Nostoc sp. CALU 1950
CTCTGATTAACTCAGCCCTGCTGGGTCATTTTGTATGGCTTAGTCTAAACTCCAGACACTAAAACACAGGAGAATATTATGCCTAGCTCGACTTCGTTAAACCAGGAGAAACCCCGGTGGTGATTCCGATTTCCAACGTTATAAATTATGAAGGTAGAAGCGGGTTTATTCAGCGATTAAGTTGGCGATCGCATCTACTAACTCGGCTGGCTCTACTGGTTTGGCAAGATGCTTGTCAAATCCGGCTGCAAGTACTTGCTGGGCGTTAATTTCTCCAGCATAGGCGGTAAGTGCGATCGCTCGAATTTGCCCTCCCTGCTTTGCTGGCAGTGTTCTCAACTGTCGCATGAACATACATCCATCCACTTCTGGCATCCCAATGTCGCTTAAAAGTATATCTGGCAGGGATTGGGCTAAAGTGGCTAGGGCTTCATCTGCTGATGTGACTGCTGTCACATTTGCCCCATATTGCTCTAGTAAGAAAGCAATAAATTCTCGCGTATCTGTATCATCATCCACTACTAAAATTTTGATACCATTCAAATTTGAGGATGGCTCAGAGTTGCTGCTGTCCTGTCTAATCTCTAATTGATTTTGGAGCAGTGGGAGTCTCACTGTAAAAGTTGCTCCCTGATCTTCGCCCCCACTTTCTACCTGGACTGTCCCGCCATGCAGTTCGACTAAGTGACGAACGATCGCTAATCCTAACCCCAATCCACCAAATTTTCTGGTGGTGCTGCTATTCTCTTGGCGAAAATATTCAAACACGTAAGGCAGAAAATTGGGGTCGATGCCTTTCCCTGTGTCGCTGACTTGAATCAGTGCTGAGTTGGAATTAGAACACAATGATAGTCGAATATCAACCCGTCCGCCCGCAGGTGTAAACTTAACTGCATTTGAGAGCAGATTCCAAACGATTTGCTGCAATCGGCTGGAGTCACCCAAAACTTGCCCCAAATTTGGTTCCAGGCTGATGTGCATCTCAATTGATTTCGCTTCTGCCGATAGCCGCACTGTCTCCATTGCTGCTGAAATTACAGATGTCAGATCAACTGGGTAGATATTCAAGCTGATTTTACCTTGTAATATCCGGGAGATATCCAGTAAATCTTCAATCAGTTGAGCCTGTAACTTAGCATTTCGCTCAATAGTCTTTAGTGCTTGAGGGATGGTCTTTTCATCAAGTTTTTTGGTTTGGAGTAGCTTTGACCAACCTAAAATTGGGTTGAGTGGCGATCGCAATTCATGAGAAAGTACTGCCAGAAACTCGTCTTTTATCCGGTTGGCATTTTCAGCCGCCTGTTGAGATTGCTGTGTTTCTGTATAGAGTCGGGCATTATCAACAGCGATCGCCGCCCGGCCAGCTAACTCTTCAGCCAACATTAGGCTTTTGGTGTTGTAGCGACGACCTGAAGAAGATACCAAAGTCATCGCTCCCAACACCCGTCCCCGAACGATTAGCGGTACACTCATACCAGATATAGGATTTAGTTCTTGCAAGATTTTCAGGTGGCTGGCGTTGTGGCTTAACCCTTGTATCTGTTCATCAGAAATCAAATGAATAATTTGTGATTTACCCGTTCGTATTACTTCAGCAACACCTGCTGTTTCTGCCAAATCAGGCGGATAATTTTGTAACTGTTCTACCAATTCTTGCTTCTCTAGATTGGCATGGGCTGCTGCAACTCGGTGGACTAATTGATTGTCACAAATAATATCAACTAAGCACCAATCAGCTATTTCCGGCACTGCCAAACGTACCAAACCTGCTAAGGTTGTCTCGTAGTCCAATGATGTAGCCAAAATCCCACTAGCTTCGGCGAGAAAACGCTGTTCCTCCTCCACCTGCTTACGCTTAGTAATATCTCGCGAAGACGCTTGCATCTCTAAAATTTCTTGAGTTTGGCGATCGCGAATAGCTCGAATAGTTGCTTCCAACCAGATATAATGTCCATCTTGGTGACGGGCACGGTGAGTAATGGTATAAATATCTGGTAAATCGGCATTGACTGGGTAATTTCTCGCAATCTCTGCCAAATCGTCAGGGTGAACTAATTTATTACTGGGATGGCCGACTAGTTCCTCTGGTTGATATCCCAGTACTGTGTAGCAAGCTGGTGAAACATACAGAAGAATTCCATCTACCGTATGGCGTGAAATAATATCAGTTGAATTTTCAGCCAGCAGCCGAAAACGCGCCTCACTCTCGCGCAGTTTTGCCTCAGCCTGCTTGCGTTCGGTAATATCGACGCACATTCCCACCCATTCGTGGATTTCGCCTGTTTCATCAAGTATGGGCACACCGCGGATATTCATGTAACGGTATTCGCCGTCATGCCGCAGAACACGATACTCGGCAACTGCGACGCTGCGTGTCGGAAATGCCTGTTCCCAAATTGCCACCATCGAGGAACGATCTTCTGGGTGTAGTGCCTCAACCCAACCCCATCCTTTGTATTGTTCAGGACTTTGCCCTGTGAACGCTTGCCAGGTGGGAATATCATCAATAACGTTGCCCCAAGGTGCCGCCCTCCAGACGATGGATGCGCTTGCCTCTGCTAGTGAACGGTAGCGTGCTTCACTGTCGCGCAACGCAATTTGCTGTTCGCTCAAATATTCCCGCAAATCTATAACCTCTTGAGCTTTCAGGTGATCAATGAAATAGGTTTTTTAAAAGTATTTGGCTAAAAGCGCCTCACCGGGTTCTCCCATTTGGTGTAATAGCTCTTTAATTTGTTTCATAGCCAGTGGCGAAGGTTGTGTTCGTCCGTTTTCCCATCGGTTTATAGTGTGAAACGAAACCCCTAATATCGTTGCCAGTTTTACCTGTGTAAATTTGAGGCACTGTCGAGTCTCGCGAACCAACTGTGTAATCCTTAGCTGTTCGATCGCAGTCATAAGCTAACTATATTTTTATTTTTTACCAGATATTGCAATATAGCAGATGCTATAACTTGGACTGCACCTATCTAGGGTATAGAGGTAGCCCTATCAATATGGGTAGAAATTTTATGATTCACCTTGAAAAGGCTAGTACCGCAAGGCGGAAGTCAAAAGTCAAAAGAATTGTATTCCTAGCTTCTTGCGCCATTTGAAATGGTATGTTTATTTCGGCCGTGCTGTACTAGTAATAGAGTCGTTTCAATTCAGGGGATGAGAATATGAGAGTTTGGCTTGCCTGCTTTTTCGTGTTGTTTGCTTTGGCGGAACTGTTTGACTGGTTGCAAGAGTTTAATCTGCCATTACCTATCTATATTTTGGGTGGCGCTTTTTTAGCTGTTGCTTCTAACTACGATCGGATTTTTGACTCCTATTTTGCTGATTCCAGCATTGAAGCAGCACTTGAACAACCCCAGTTAGATTCACTAACCCCATCTACTAATCCTATATCTTTCCCAATTGCCAGTTCTGTTGAAGATGCTCAAACATCTCAAACAGATGATTAGCGATTGTCTTATTTTCTAGTTGACGCTGTGCATAAGCTTGCTTTCAGAGTAGGAATACGCCAAAGTCTCTAATTAACAAGTAAATTGCTACATTAATAGGAGCTTCAGGTTAAGTAGCTTTTAACCTAGAGTCCGAAAATTAACTTTTACGCCTGCAACATCTACCCAATTCAGGCTACCGCCGCAACGCCGTGATTAGTGGATTATTAGAAAAACTCCGTTTCCCCTTTGTCAAAGTTCAGGATTCCCGTGAAACTTCCAAGAGCAAAAGCTGGCTGCCAATTATTTTTGTTACCAGTGTAGGAGTTACCGCCTTTATTTGGGGAGTTCGGGAACTAAGATGGTTACAGCCTTGGGAGTTAAGAGTTTATGACCAGATGTTGCGATCGCGTCCACCACAAGCATCCGATCGGCGGATTTTGCTAGTTAAAATCACTGATGAGGATCTCAAACGAGAAAAATGGACTATATCAGATCGAACAATCAATCAGCTATTAAAGAAAATCGAGTCCTATCAACCGCGAATTGTTGGTTTATATCTTTTCCAACCAGAAAACAACAATTTGGCGGCTAATCTTCAAAATCAAGATAACGTTATCAGTACTTGCTTGTTCAGCAGCTTGGGTAGAGATGAAATGCCACCGCCACCCAATTTTCCTATAGATAATGTTGGGTTTAGTGATGTGGTTGCTGATCACGAAAACGATCAAACTCTCCGCCGCAGTTTGTTATTTGCTCACTCTACAGACCAGAAATGTACAACATCATTTGCATTTGGTGCTTTAATTGCAATTAATTATCTGGAAAAACAAGGCATTGACTACCAGTTCACGAATAAAGGAGATTTTCAGTTAGGTAAAACCCTGTTCCCGCGTTTACAAGCTAATTCTGGCAGCTACCAACATCTGGATGCAGATGGGTATCAAATATTATTAAATTACCGTCACCCTGACAGCCTCGCCGAACAAGTAACCCTCACAGAAGTCCTCAACGGTAAAGTTAACTCTAGTTTATTTAAAGACCGTCTTGTAATTATTGGCACCACAGCAGCTAATCTCCCTCCAGGTGGATTTTATACACCCTACAGCGCTTTGCCAGATCAACCAGCCAGAATGCCTGCTTTGCTTATTCATGCACAGATAGCAAGTCAACTTATCAGTACAGTATTGGATGGGCGATCGCTAATTTGGTATTGGCCAGACTGGGTGGAACTTATTTGGGTGTGGGGTTGGTCGCTTTTAGGTAGTGTTTTAGCATGGCGATCGCAAAATCCGTTGCTTTTGCTAGCGTTAGTAGGGACAACTCTACTTGGGTTAGTAGTAATCTGCGTTGCTTTGTTTTTGCAAGCCGGATGGGTGCCGTTAATTCCCTCTGCCCTTGCCTTGGTGCTTAGTAGTATCTGTGTGATTGCTTATACTAGCTACCAAAATCAGCGGCAAACTCAGGTGATTATTCTGCAAGTTGAAAAACAACAAGAAGCGATCGCTCAATTAAATGTCCTCTTAGAAGACAAAACGGCAATTCCTGACTCGTCTATTGATTTTCTTCTCCCAATTGATTCACCAGAAATAAAATCAGGTGATTTGCTTTTGAGTGGACGCTACAAAATCTCTCAAACTCTGGGTGCTGGAGGATTTGGTCGGACTTATTTAGCACAGGATACTCAACGACCAGGTAATCCTACTTGTGTGGTGAAAAAGTTAATGCCAGCCCGTCAAGATATAAGATTTTTGCAAGTTGCCCGCAGGTTATTTAATAGTGAAGCTGAAATTTTAGAATCTTTGGGTAAACATCATCAAATTCCCGAACTACTTGCTTATTTTGAAGATAACCAAGAATTCTATTTAATTCAACAATATATTGAGGGACATACCCTAAGTGAAGAATTACCACCTGTGCAAAATGTAAAGAACGAATCATTTGTAATTGAGATGCTCAAACAAGTGTTAGAAGTTCTAGAATTTGTTCACCAGCATCGAGTGATTCATCGTGATATCAAACCGACTAATATTATTAGATGTACTCAAGATAATCGGCTGGTGTTGATTGACTTTGGTGCTGTTAAATTGATGCAACCGCCAAGTAGTGAGCAAACAGAATTAGCCACAGTAGCCATCGGGACACGGGGTTATGCACCTCCAGAACAATTTGCCGGTCATCCCCGCTTATGCAGTGATATTTATGCTTTAGGAATGATTGCGATTCAAGCCATAACTGGGATACCACCGCAAGAACTCTACCCAGATCCAGAAACAGGGAATGTGATGTGGCGGCAATCGGTGCAAGTGAGTGAAGAGTTAGCGGCAATTTTAGATAAGATGGTTTGTTATCATTTTAGCGATCGCTATCAATCAGCCACCGAAGTTTTACAAGATTTGAAACGGATGTAGCTTTGGCGATTAGAAATTGTGGCTATACAAACGTAGTCGGACTGCGCGGACTAATGGACAATTAATGCTTTCCAATCGGTAAAGGCGAGTTTTGTCTGTGTAGACGCGACTTCCTGTCGCCTGATATTATTTGAAGGCAACCTTCTGCATTATTATTGCATTGCGATTGTATTCAGTTGCATTGCCATTGCATTGACTTGCATTGCTATTGTATCGACTTGTATTGCCATTGCATCGACTTGCATTGCTATTGCATTGAGGGCGTGTTTTCAAACTACTCGTTTAGCCTCCTAACTTTTTAGATCCCCCTAAATCCCCCTTAAAAAGGGGGACTTTGATAAGTTTTTGCCCCCCTTTTTAAGGGGGGTTGGGGGGATCTAAGACTTTGAAAACATGCTCTAACCCCCAATTAAAAAAACTATACTTTCGCGCCCCACTTTGCTTACCGTAAAACTGTTAAAATACACCACAAAAGCAATATATGGTTGCAGCAAATGCTCAAGGGGCTTTGGCGGTGGCTGAAAAGGTATTTTCAGCGCTTATTTGGCAACAAGCAAACTCCTCCGCTAGAAAAACTGAGGAAAGTAGAACCAACAAAACAGCTAACAGATGCGGAGTATGAATCGTTGTTTCTTAAGTTGTTGGCAGAAGTCAATGATGGTTTAAGTATAGGAGGAGCAAAAAGTTTCTTGGCTGCAAACCGCATCAATGAGGCTCATTTGGTAGAGTGGTTGCGGGGTTTTGGCGAAAGATTGTTAGCTTTACCTACACCAAATGATGAGTTAGCAACGCGAATGGTGCGCCTGGGTGAGTTGAGTATTGGGGAAGTCAGTGTTGTTGCTTATGATTTTGGGAAGCGGTTGGAGGGAGAAGAAACGAAGCGCAGAGTCGCAGAGAACGCTGAGGGAGGAGAGGAGAAAGAAGCGGAAATTTGGTTTAACCAAGGTGTTGAGCAACACGAAGTAGGGGATTTTGCTGGTGCGATCGCATCCTACGACAGTGCCCTCAAATTCAAACCCGACTACCACCAAGCTTGGAACAACCGGGGTAATACGCTGGATAAATTAGGGCGATTTGAAGAAGCGATCGCATCTTATGACAGAGCCATAGAAATCAAACCCGAC
>NZ_JBDNJQ010000263.1:0-6923 GCF_051172895.1 Nostoc sp. CALU 1950
AAATTGTGTTTGATGATTATTTGCCCCAATGGAATTATACTGCCAAGCCACAGGTATGATAATTCTGGATCTTATTTAATCCATATTCCTAATTCAATTACGAATTACGAATTACGAATTATTTTGATGAGATGCGATCGCTTCATACCTTGATATACATTTTTACCATAATTAATTCATCTCATTGTCTCAGCTAGAGATTTTTTATTCTCATTAGGCTATCTTCATAAGCAATGGGCATTTTGGCATTGTCAAAGGAGCCACAAAAACAATATTATTCACCCTACTTACAGATGATAAAAACACCAGCTATTATGACTCAATACTGATTAGCGTAAAAAAACTTGTATATTAGCACAGGAAACTTAAATCCTAATAGAGGAATAAAAGATGCTGGAATTATTGGGTTCAGGTTTGGTGTCGCTTTGGCTGGAAATGGCCGGGGTACAAATCAAACCTCTAGATGCCTTAGATGCTTTGACTTGGCAAAGTAGTCCTGGCTTAGTTCTTGCCCCTGATCCCAATCCAACTGGGGCGACTAAGGTGCAGGAATATCTGAAAAAGCTCATAACATCAAAACTAGTCGCCCAAAATCTAGCTGAGAGTCAGGGAATTTGGATGCAGTCAGGGCCGATGCTGATGGCAAATCACCAAGGTACAACACCTCTGCCCGCTGCGTCTTTAACTAAAATTGCCACTTCACTAGTTGCGTTGAAAGCTTGGGGGCCAGATCACCAATTTGATACTTTAGTAAGTGTCACTGGGCCAGTGGTGAAAGGGGTTGTACAGGGCGATTTGGTGATTACTGGTGGTGGCGATCCTTTGTTTGTTTGGGAAGAAGCGATCGCTCTTGGTAATACTCTCAATAAAATGGGGATCAAGCAGGTAAAGGGAAATTTGATCATTACTGGCAATTTTGCCATGAATTTCCAACGTCAGCCGATGCTAGCCGGTCTAATACTCAAGCAAACACTAAATCGTGCGACTTGGGGACGCCCTGCTGTTTATATACACTCAATCATGCCCAAGGGAACACCCAAGCCTGAAGTCGTGATTGCTGGTGCGGTGAAAGTTGCGATGCAACCCAATGCTCAACAAACTTTGTTACTACGTCATCGCTCATTACCCTTGAAGCAACTAATCAAAGAAATGAACGTTTACAGTAACAACGATATGGCAGAGATGCTGGCAGAGTCAGTGGGAGGAGCAAGTGTAGTCCAATCAACCGCTGCTAGCCTTGCTAGGGTGCCACAAGTGGAAATTCAGTTAATCAATGGTTCCGGACTAGGCCAGGAAAATCGCATTTCCCCCAGGGCTGCTTGTGCAATGTTGATGGCTATTCAAAGGGAAGCAACCACCCATCAACTGAATTTGGCTGACTTGTTCCCCATGTCTGGGTTTGATCGCCGGGGAACACTGCACGCCAGACACATTCCGCCAGCAACTGTGATCAAAACTGGTACTCTCCGCGATGTGAGCGCTTTAGCGGGAGTGATGCCCACACGCGATCGCGGTTTGGTTTGGTTTGCTATTATCAATCGTGGTACAAATCTCTGGGGTTTGCGGACTGGACAAGACCAATTACTGCAAAGTGTTGTCCAACAATTACAAATCCCTCCAACTGTTCCCGCTACTCTCACTCCTCACTCAGCCATCAACTCTTTACCTCAGCTAGGTGCAGCCAGTCGGAATGAAATCTTGAACAAAAGTTAGTTCATCCATAATCCACCGTTCAAACAGAGAGTGAGACAGTCTGATTCGCAATCCAAAAGTTTTATTGATGGGTGAAAACCGAACTTGTAAAGGGTGAATGTCCATAATAGCTTTTGGGTTAGATTTTCCATTAAGTTGATTACAGATAGTTCGTAAAATGCCCTAACCCAGTAGTGGAAAGAGCAGGAGAAACTTGAACTCAAAAGCCAACGTCAATTTTGTAAAAATAACTGTAAATAGATTTGTCACGACTAAGCAACAATTAGGCTTATAAATTAGGTTGTGATTATGCGATTTCCCAAATTATCTCGGTCTTTACGTCAACTCAGTAGTCATGTTTTAGCGATCGCGCTAGGAGTTTTGCTCACGGTTAGCACATTGCAGGTGTTACCATCCCAAGCTGAACCAGCACCTATAGTCACTGCTGGAGATAGTTCAGAAATCATTGCCCAACGCCAATCACCAGCCACGGCTGCCATAAATAGCACCAGCTTTGTCACAGCAGCAGTGAATCGAGTGGGCACAGCAGTTGTCCGAATTGATACTGAGCGGACAATTACTCGTCGCGTTGATCCATTTCTAGAAGACCCATTTTTCCGTCGGTTCTTTGGTGACGGTTTCTCTCAACAGATGCCTTCTGAGCAGTTACGCGGTTTAGGCTCAGGTTTCATTATTGACAAGAGCGGCTTAGTTTTGACCAATGCTCATGTGGTCGATAAGGCTGATAAGGTAACAGTCCGACTCAAAGATGGTCGCACCTTTGAAGGGAAAGTTCAAGGTATTGATGAAGTCACAGATTTGGCAGTAGTCAAGATTAACGCTGGTAATGATTTACCAGTAGCACCCTTGGGTTCATCCACTAATGTACAGGTAGGAGACTGGGCGATCGCAGTTGGTAATCCTTTAGGATTTGATAACACCGTTACTTTGGGAATTGTCAGTACTCTCAAACGTTCCAGCGCCCAAGTCGGCATTAGTGATAAACGCTTGGACTTCATTCAGACAGACGCCGCCATTAACCCTGGTAACTCTGGCGGGCCACTATTAAATGGTCAAGGTGAAGTGATTGGCATTAACACAGCCATTCGTCCTGACGCGATGGGTATTGGGTTTGCGATTCCTATTGATAAAGCCAAAGCGATCGCAGCGCAACTGCAACGTGATGGTAAAGTTGCTCACCCCTATTTAGGTGTGCAAATGCTAACTTTGACACCGGATCTTGCCAAGCAAAATAATACCGATCCCAACTCTCCGATTCAAATACCAGAAATTAATGGTGTTTTTGTCATGCGAGTTGTTCCAAATTCTCCAGCTGCATCTGCGGGTATCCGGCGCGGGGATGTAATTCTGCAAGTTGATGGTAAAGCAATTACCAGTGCTGAACAATTGCAGAATGTTGTAGAAGACAGTCGCCTTGGTCAAGTATTACAGGTGAAAGTGCAACGGGGTAATCAGACACAGCAGCTTTCAGTCCGCACAGCTGAGTTGCAAAACGCGTCGTAGGGGCAATATAGCCTATTTTAATTGTGTGGAATAGCAAAACGGGCGGTTAGAAACCGCGTAGACACAAACAAAACCCACGTCCGTGGGTTTCAAAACCTTGATTTGACTTTAGTCCGCGCAGGCGGACTTTGCCTGTATAGCTGCGTTCGCGTCAGCGTGCCGGAGGCTCTATTCCATTCGCCAAAGCTTAAGTTGACACCAATGACTGGCGTAATTCTGCAATAACATCTTGGGCTGACTGATGCCGAAATTTACCTGCGTGGAAATCAGCTAGGGTTTGTTGGGCATCTATAGCTATTTCTGCACGACGGTTTTCGTGGTGACGATTTTGTAAAATCTTGATCAGCATTTCTTGCTGTTCGGAGGAAAGTTGCAAAGCGTCTTCTAGCACTTGATCGAGAGTACTCATAACGATTTCAAAATGTTAAGAAGTCTAAATTACTTACCAACACTTAATACCAGACCTTCATGGGCTAGTATTGCCTGAGGAAAAGCAGATTTAATATCGATCTGAACCTGGTCAAGAAAATCATCATGATCATCTGGGTGATGATGAGAAATTGCTAAACTTTGGACGCCAGCACTAAGAGCTGTATTCACCGCAGCTTGCCAGAGTAAATCAGCAGAGTCATGGTTGTGAGACGTAGGGGGAGTGTAAGTGGCATTGGCAATCAGCAAATCAACGCCTTTAATAAACTCTAAAATCCGCTCTTGCTCCACTTGATCAGCATTCTGGTGCAAATCCGTGATGTAAGCAACACTATACTCTTGCCAAGTAACTCGGTAGCCAACTGACCGCTGAGTTTGATTAATTAATGCAGTTGTAATGGTGACAGCATCTAACTTCACCTCACTGTCTGGAGTGAGATTATAAAACTGCAATTCCGACTGCATTACCTGTAAAGGGTAAGGAAAGTGTGGCTGGAGCATCTGATCGTACAGACATTGTTTGATTGAGGCTCCATTTGAGGCAGCTGTGCCATAAATGTGAAAACAATTTTCTACAATAAATGCTGGAGCAAAAAAGGGAAACCCTTGAATACGATTTGATTGGCAGTTGGTAAAAAATAAATGGGCTTCTAGTGGCTGTTGTAGTTCTTGCCAAGTTTTACCTAGTATACGTAAGCCAGTACCGCCATCAAAAATCAAGCGTTTCCCAGCGACCTGCATTTCTAGACAAGCGGTATTACCGCCATAACGATTGGTGTTGCTACTTGGAGTGGGAATCAAACCTCTCACACCCCAGAATTGCACGAGAAATTCACCTGATGGACTGCTTGGCAGGGTAGCTGACTTTTCAGGTATGTAGCTTTGGGAACCCGACAACTCAAAATTTGACATTTTTCTTGAAATTAGACCTTACTGAGCAGGTCATCGTAGCGCCGTACTTCCAACAGCCTGTTTTTTTCGTCCACAATGACTACCGTAGGAGAGTAACTTTTTAACTCTTCTGGAGTGAACTGCCCGTAAGTCATTATAATCAAGCGATCGCCAATAATGCCTAGACGTGCTGCCCCCCCATTTAACTCAATTATTCCTGAATGGGCTGGAGCCGGGATCGCATAAGTAATAAAGCGCTGACCGTTGGCATTATTAACTACTTGCACCTGCTCGTAGGGTAAGATACCAGCTTTTTCCAAAAGCATTTCATCGATGCTGATACTACCCACATAGTTGATATTCGCCCCTGTGAGGGTGCAGTTATGAATTTTTGCCAAAAGGAGAGTACGCTGCATTTTGGTTTAGGGTTGGTGGCAGTTTTTGCGATCCGTAACAAGCGAAAGTTATCAAAGTGAGGAGTTAGGAATAAAAATTCATAAATCTTAACTCCTAACTCCTAACTCCTCTATTATCCTCTATAAGCTTTGACGGATTTTTCTACTAAAGCTGCAACCTTATCCACATCTTGCCAACCAAGAATTTCAGTCACCTTTTTTTCCAAATTTTTATAACTACGGAAAAATTCAGCAATTTCATCTAAGCGGTGTGGCGCTACGTCTTTCAAGGATTTTACCTGAGTGTAGCGTGGATCTTTGTCAGGAACACAAAGGATTTTCTCATCGCGATCGCCACCGTCAATCATCTCCAAAAAGCCAATCGGTCGTGCAGCAATAACACAACCTGGAAAGGTCGGCTCATCAATTATGACCATACCATCTAGGGGATCGCCATCATCAGCCAAAGTATTGGGTACAAAGCCGTAATCATAAGGATACTTTACCGAGGAATAAAGTACTCGGTCTAAAGCAAAAGCTTCTAGTTCCTTGTCGTATTCGTATTTATTTTTACTTCCGCCAGCAATTTCGATCAAAACGTTGATTAGACCCGGTTTCGGTTGGGCAGGAATACGAGATAAATCCACAAAAAACTCCTCTGATAACAGTGAATCATGGGGGCACTCAGTCAGCTTCGCTCCCCGTGTAGAATTTTAAGGCAATATGGATCTCTTCCCAAGGTATTCATTCCACGGCACGCATTGCCTTTCCCATCCAAAAAATGGAAAAAGCGTTACGAAGTTTACTCGTAACGCTTTTTCCAAGAGGGTATTATGGATATCCTCTGCCCTTGATTGCTGTTGGAGGGATTTCTGCCCCTATTCTGTCAAGACAACTGAAATCTGGGGTAACACAATACAGATTCAACTTATTCCTGATGAACAACATTTACATCTACAGAGGTTGTCTCAAAATCAGTTTTCTTCTTTTTGTAGCTCTCCTACTGGTGGAATACTAGTGGGAAGCTTTATCAATCTTTACTGCCTTGTAGGTTTTGGATCAGGGGTTGCTGGTTATTTTGGACATCAGTTGAAGAATAGTGGGCGATGACAAATACAGGTAGGATAAGAGTCAACAGAGCGATCGCAGTTCCCACAATGTCTGCCAAACGTTGGGAATATGTATCGGCATTGGCAGACTGGCTATTTGAATTCATACAA
Organism: Nostoc sp. CALU 1950; assembly: GCF_051172895.1. NCBI lineage: Bacteria > Bacillati > Cyanobacteriota > Cyanophyceae > Nostocales > Nostocaceae > Nostoc > Nostoc sp. CALU 1950. Next base: position 6,152 of record NZ_JBDNJQ010000263.1, read on the forward strand.
AATTGAAGTTCTTCGTAACACTGTGTAGGTCTACTCTCTGATTGAGAGTCTCGATTCCATTTTAGCTATTTTTAAACTGTAAAATGTGTAGCATTCTACAACTTAAACCAGTTCTAGAACTGTCATAATAGCATTTTTATACATGGACTTCTTAATACAAACTTACAACTAAACAAATCATGTTTTATTTTGTAATTAATATTTTCAGATGTTTCCCTGTATGGTGTAACGGTTTGCATACGCAAAACCAACTTTGACAGCATCATAAATTACATTTTTTCGCTGTTTAAAGATTAATTAGCAAAACATATTTGTCCGATACTTCATCATTATAACATCCTACAATGCCTTTGATAAGGTCATTTTACTGGAATTGCTAATTTGTGATACAGGACACAAAACCGCGAAAGCACTGATAGACAAGCAGTACTTTTGATTGTTATGCGGTAGTTATACATAAAAATATCTGACACCACAGAATAAATGGGTAGGAATGATTTTTATAACCAATGATAGCCACCGAATAAATACAGATACATCAATATTAGGCAGCATATATTCAGTGATATCACTAAACAAATATTTAAGAATCTAAAGTTTCAAATCTATTTAATATCACAGTATTTTTGTCAATCTATATATAGGTAGAGTAAAAAATGTTTTGAGAAAATAGCGTAGATGGTTATGTCAAACTTTGCTCATATCTGAAAAAAATACTTAACGCGATGTGCGACTTAATATTCTGTAACAAGATCGTCGAACTGAAGTGGGT
>NZ_JBDNJQ010000264.1:0-6919 GCF_051172895.1 Nostoc sp. CALU 1950
CGCTCCCGTGTACTTGAAGACCGCTCCCGTGTACTTGAAGACCGCTCCCGTGTACCGGATGTTAACACTGTCTTAACTGTCTCAAAAATTTGCTTAACTGTCTTAACTGTCCTTGCATCTTTAATAGCAAGTGCTAGATAATGCAAGCACAGTTTTTAAAAAAGCTGTAAATCCTGAGTTAATCAATATATATATCTAAAAAAGGCAGAAAAATGGATCTTGATAATTTAGCTCAAATTTCCAAACGAGATTTAGAAATCATTCAACTACATCAATTTCAACAACCCATCTACTGTTGCAATGTCACTGCAATTGCTTATGCTTTTACCGCATTGGGATACTTGACAACTGTTGATGAGATTTTCTATGCAACCCAACTACCCATCGCATCGGTTTTAGATGATGGGATGACGTTAGCAGAAACCTACGATACTTGTCGAACTTACCTTGAAAAAAAAGAAATACCCCTGTCGATTCGGATAGAGCATTTTGATAAACCGAGTATGACGCTCGAAGCATTCATCCGTGAAGTTGAAGCCGCCGTTTGTGATGAAAATGATGTCCACATTCTTAACTTCAATACCCGTATTGCCCATGAAAATCCAAGTTTAGAAGGTGGTCACTTCTCCTTATTGGCAGACTATGACCCAAAAACTCAAGAAATAACCATTGCAGATACAAATCCTAAACGATATACCCGGTTTTGGAAATGCCCAATTCAACGTATATATGCCGCTTGCGTAGATAAAGATTCCTCGTCAAATCGCTCTCGTGGCATGATCGTGCTTCGCAGGCAAGAGAAAGCCAATTTAGCAGCTAACGGAGTGGTTCACCCATCAGAAATCGCCTTGAACGCTCTCCATTCTGAATAATTATTTAGAATCACAGCCAACCATTTTTAAAATAACCTCTGACCAGTGCGTTGGGGGAGTTCCCCGGCTTGTACCCCTACGGGGAAGCAAGCTACGCTCTCAAGCGTTTCCACAGGGTAGTAACTGGCGCAACACGGAAAAATGAGAGTTTGAGAGAGATTTTGCCTAAGTCTTGTTTTTGTAAGGCTGAGTGGAATCGAATTCGATTTTTTGTGAAATCGCCTCAGTTTGTTGGGGGTGCATAGACGCAAAGCGATTTGTTGATGATGAATATGGCTGCGTAGTTTACCGCCGTAGGCATGGTCTACGGCGGTAAACTACGCAGTTTTTGAGAGATAGTTAGTAGGGTGTTGTAGAAGTGCGATCGCAGTTTAGACAAATCCAATTGCTGCGCTGACCCCACAAGCGTAAAATACAACCTAAAGACTTTGGGCTTGGCAAAAATATAACTGATGAATAGTATTCAATAGGGTTCAGTTAGAGCTAAAAACTGGGAAGCGCTATAGTTTAACGATAAGTGACAGCATTCCCATGCAGAGCAGCTGCCTAATCGCTAAAATCGCATTTTTGCGATAAAATTAATAGTATGCGTAAGCTTATCCCAGACAATGCCAGAAACACGGATTATTTTCTTTCAGGATGATAGAGGAGAAGTTCCAGTCTTAAAGTGGCTAAACAAATTACTTAAACAGGATCGTAAGGGATATGCAAACTGCATCGCCAGAATTGAGCAATTAGCTGAGTATGGTTTTGAATTAAGACGACCCGCCGCAGATTTTCTGCGTGATGGTATTTATGAACTAAGAGCCAAGCACATCAGAGTACAGTATAGAATTCTATATTTTTTTCATGGTCAAAACATAGTTATTTTAGCTCATGCCATTATTAAAGAGGATAACCAAGTTCCAGATCGAGAAATTGATTTAGCATTAACATACAAAAATTTATTCATACTCAATTCAGAAATTCATACTTATATCGAACAAGAGGAAAAAACAGATGAAGAAAACTAATGATGCACTGAAAATCATTAAAAGAATGATGAAAGAAGATCCAGAATTACAAGAGATGGTTAGAGAATCATCAATAAATGCTCAAGTATCTCAAATCATCTACGATGCACGTAAAGAAGCGGGATTAACCCAGCAACAACTAGCTGATTTAGTCGGTACTACCCAGTCAGTTATTGCTCGATTGGAAGATGCTGACTATGAGGGACATTCTTTGTCTATATTGGCTCGGATTGCAGCAGCTTTAAATCAAAAAGTGGAAATTAAAATGTCACCTAAAGAAGTTGCTTAAAACCCATCATGGCGATCGCTCATTGACAGTCTAGACAATTTCTCTGATGATTTTATGACTAATTGCGATCGCCCACTCATGGACACCAGAGAGAGTTTGTAAATTCGATACCTGCTTGATGGTTGAGTAGCTGTAAATAGGCGATCGCACTTCGCTTAAAACTATAAATACTGCATCCCTCCGTCTTTGTGTCCCCGTGTCTCTTTACCGCCACCATCGCGCCACATCCTGAATCGCACGGGCAATTTCTGCCATTGCTGGTTCACCACTTAATGCAAAGATAACAGGAAATAACGCTTTGATATCTTGCAGCAAATTAGGGCGAGTGCGAAGGGATAACTCATGAAGAGTATCTTTCCAAAGGGAAAAAAGTTTGGCAGCTTGCATTTGCGACAAACTGGAAGCTAAGGCACTCAAGGCATCAGCACGAGAATCTTCATCCTGAATCGCCCTGGCAGTAGTAAGGGCTTCTGACAATAACTCTGGTGGCAGTTTCTTAGCTAAGGCTTTTAAGGCATTGGCACGATAAGCCTCACCCTGAATTGCCCTGGCAGTAGTAAGGGCTTCTGGCAATAACTCTGGCAGTTTCTCAGCTAAGGCACTCAAGGCATTGGCACGAGAATCCTCATGCTGAATCGCCTTGGCAGCAGCAAGGGCTTCTGGCAATAACTCTGGTAGTTTCTCAGCTAAGGCACTCAAGGCATTGGCACGAGAACCCTCATACTGAATTGCCCTGGCAGCAGCAAGGGCTTCTGGCAATAACTCTGGCAGTTTTTCAGCTAAGGCACTCAAGGTATTGGCACGATAATACTCATCCTGAATTGCCCTGGCAGTAGTAAGGGCTTCTGGCAATAACTCTGGCAGTTTCTCAGCTAAGGCACTCAAGGCATTGGCACGATAATACTCATCCTGAATTGCCCTGGCAGCAGCAAGGGCTTCTGGCAATAACTCTGCTGGCAGTTTCTTAGCTAAGGCACTCAAGGCATTGGCAAGATCGGACTCAGACTGAATCATCCTGGCAGTACTAAGGGCTTCTGGCAATAACTCTGGCAGTTTATCAGTTAAGGCACTCAAGGCATTGGCACGATAAGTTTTAGACTGAATTGCCCTGGCAGCAGCAAGGGCTTCTGGCAATAACTCTGGCAGTTTTTCAGCTAAGGCACTCAAGGCATTGGCACGATAATACTCATCCTGAATCGCCCTGGCAACAGCAACAGCTTTTGGCAATAACTCTGGCAGTTTCTCAGCTAAAGCACTCAAGGCATTGGCACGATAATACTCATCCTGAATCGCCCTAGTAGCAGCAAGGGCTTCTGGTAATAACTCTGTTGGCAGTTTCTCAGCTAAGGCACTCAAGGCATTGGTACGATAATACTCATCCTGAATCTTCCTGGCAGCAGCAATAGCTTCTGGCAATAACTCTGGCAGTTTTTCAGCTAAAGCACTCAAGGCATTAGCACGATAATACTCATCCTGAATCTTCCTGGCAGCAGCAATGGCTTCTGGCAATAACTCTGGCAGTTTCTCAGCTAAAGCACTCAAGGCATTGGCACGATAATACTCATCCTGAATCGCCCTAGCAGCAGCAATGGCTTCTGGCAATAACTCTGCTGGCAGTTTCTCAGCTAAGGCACTCAAGGCATTGGCACGATAAGCGTCAGACTGAATCGCCCTAGCAGCAGCAAGGGCTTCTGGCAATAACTCTGTTGGCAGTTTCTCAGCTAAGGCACTCAAGGCATTGGCACGATAATACTCATCCTGAATCGCCCTGGCAATAGCAAGGGCTTCTGGCAATAACTCTGGAAGTTTCTCAGCTAAGGCACTCAAGGCATTGGCACGATAAGCGTCAGACTGAATTGCCCTGGCAGCAGCAAGGGCTTCTGGCAATAACTCTGGCAGTTTTTCAGCTAAGGCACTCAAGGCATAAGCACGATAAGCGTCAGACTGAATTGCCCTGGCAGCAGCAAGGGCTTCTGGCAATAACTCTGGCAGTTTCTCAGCTAAGGCACTCAAGGCATAAGCATGAGACTCCTTATACTGAATTGCTCTGGCAACAGCAAGAGCTTCTAATAATAACTCTGGTGGCAGTTTCTTAGCTAAGGCTCTCAGGGCATTGGCACGATAAGCGTCAGACTGAATCGCCTTGGCAGCAGCAAGAGCTTTTTGCAGTGCTAATTCTTGAAGATTTGGTGGCAAATAATTGACTAGTTCTGTCAGCGAGTTGACTTTCACCTGTGGTTCTGGTTTTTGTAGGGCGTAAGCTAACCCTTGCTCAGGAGTCCACATATTGTTTTTAACCAACGTCACCAGCAGATTTATTGGTATATTAGCTGCCAAACTATTCAGGGATGCACTAATCAAAGCATAGCGACATTGCAAGCTTAGTGTTGATTCAGTCCAATTCGCTTCTGCTAGTTCCCAGGCACGAGAAATATCTGTGATGTAACCGGCAGTTTGTGCCAATTGTTCTCGCACTTCATACCAGCCATTGCTTCCAGTTGCCGACTCTTCCCGTAATAACTGGTGAATCTCTTCTAACTGTCCAGCCTTTTCCAAATGCCAAACTAAATGCTGATGAATGTAACCATCATTGGGTAAAGTATGCCATAAACCATTCTGGGTTTTCTGCCGATACTTCTTTAAAAAAGCAGCGTGAACATCAGCAAGGTTTAAACCCAACCCAGCCAAATCTCCTGGGCGCTTTGGCATAGAGGGAGCAGTTAACAAATTACACGCTAAATCGTGGAATAAGTCATGTAAGCGATAGGTAGGCATACCATCAGCAAGCGGTACTCCTGTTAATAGCAATGCTTTATTCCGTAAATATTGCAACATCTTGGCAGCATCACGCTTATCCATCTGCCACAGCGTTGCCGCCATCATCTTATTAATGTTGACATCCTCCGGCAATACCCCTAACCAAGAGAAATGCTGCTGCTTTTCTGGTGGCATTCTCTTGACACTCAAATTTAATGATGCCGTTAAACTCAGGCGTTTTAAACTAGCCTCATCAGTAATTTCTTCGGCTTCCGGTCGGTCAAAACTTGTTAATCTGGCTACTTCTTGCTGAATATCCGCCAACAGTTCATTCCAATTCGTACCACAGGCAACTTCGGCGGCTGCGAGTTCCAATGCTAGGGGAAGATAACCAACACCTTTGGCTAAATTTGCTGCTGAGTAACGTTCTGTGCCTGTAATCTCGCGTCTTAATTTCTTGGTCAGCAATTCCATTGCCTGGTCTGGTTTCATTATATCCAGACTGTAGGTGTTGGCTGCTAAGGCATCGGCAATGTGACCTTCACGAGTAGTTACTAAAACTTGACAACGCGCCCCACCAAAATTAAAAGCTTGTGCATCTTCGGTATTCCAAGCATCATCCACCACCAGCAACACAGCTTTGTCATAAAGCAGAGTCCGCAAATGCGAGGAAGTTGCTTCAACACTTGTAGGTTTAAAGCTATAGTCTCCTAATGCTTGCACCCAGCCACTAAGTAAAGCAAGCACATTGGGTTGTTGACCTAATGTTGCCCAAAGAATGCCATCACAAAAACCAGATTGTATTTCTGCATCATGGGCTAAAGCCGCCGCTAAAGTAGATTTGCCCACCGAACCCAAACCGTGAATCGCAGTAATTACTAAAGTGCGACTATCAAACGATGAACCATTTAAAAGACGAGTCTTTAAATCATCGCTGTACTCTGGGCGTTCTACAAAGTATGTGGGTAAAGGTGGCGCTTGAAATATACTTGTGTTACCTAACCCCCTAACCCCCTTCCCTACAAGGGAATGGGGAAAATTCCAAGCCTCTCTCCCTGTGGGGGAGAGGTTTGGAGAGGGGTTATTTAATTTCGATTTCTCTGGTCTACTACTTTCCCAAGCCTCATCAAACCGTTTTAAGTTCCTTTCCCTATCTCTTGACCATAGCTTGAGTGTAAAGTGCCATTCGTCAACACCCTTGGTTTGCAGACGGTTATCTTCCAGAATCTTCAAAAAATCCTTCAGCAAATTCAGCGCTTCTCGAATTTGCGCTTTAGTTAACTTGCCAGAATATTTATCTTTTTGGGTCAGCAACTCCAATGTGACTAACGTAGTCTGCACAGTCAGCTTGGGGTTAGCGCTGTCTGCTTCTTTCCAGTCGGACTCAATTTTAAAGTTACCATCCTCAAATTCTCTATCGGCAAAACAAAGCAACGCCTCTAGCAGACGCTTGACTCGCTTTTGAATTACAGGGCCTTTAGTAGATTCTCGTGGCATTACATCCAAAAAATTGAGTAAGAAGTTTGGGGCTACCCCAGATTGAAACTACCACCCCAAACTCATGTAATCCAGATTCTAAGGCATTTTCAGCGACATTGGGGTATTTGCTTAGGGACACAACCCCAAAGAGAACCTGTATTTAACAACTCTTTGGGGTAGAAACAAATGTCAAAAGATGTTCTCGGTAAAATTATTGCTTTGTTGCTGGCAATGCAACTATTCTTGATTGGTTTACAAGCTAAAGGCCAGATTGACCAAGGTAACTCATCCATTGAGGCGTTGATTTGGATGACTCAACAATATATTTCAGTGTTGGTTAAAATTCGTAGCTTGCAGGAGAAAAGGGAGGAAACCGATTCTCAAAAGTAAAAGATGAAGTGCTAGGTGTGTTAGCGGAACGCCGTAACGCACCTACGCTGAATAAATCATCATGAAGACGCGATAAATCGCCGTCTCTACAAAAGACTGATTATTGTAGAGACGGCGAT
>NZ_JBDNJQ010000265.1:0-6679 GCF_051172895.1 Nostoc sp. CALU 1950
TCTAATTCCATTTGATTTGCGTTCTCTCATATCGCTTTTAGTCTAAACTCCAGTAATATAGACAAAGCCTATATACAAACTGACTCCGGCAAGTACCAACTGCGATCGCTCTATCTTGGTATGGGCAAAGAATATCTGGTGGTTTGTAAACTGGCGCGACCATGCAGCGAAAATGTTTTTCTGGCATTTTTCGAGTCAAAAGGCTGAAAACTACCTTTCAGAGAGGCTTTGAATGCTTTCTTTGTTGGCTGACGTGCGAACAAAGACAGCCGATGATTGCAGCCCAAGCTCACAGAAACTTTAAAGCAAGATCAGTGCCTTTGCTGTATCAGTCTTTAGCAGGGAGAAAGTATAACTGAAGTAACAAATTTTACTTTCTTCATCAGTATTTCTTTTATGAAATTTTCGTCTAAAGTTTTGGTAATTTTAACTTCAACTTTTGGTTTATTTTCAATCAATTTTGCTGTTTCTCTGCCTGCAATTGCGTCAGTTACTTGTGAAGGTGGGACAATTAATAATTATTCAAATGGTTCGTTGGCAAGTTGTATTCTTGGACAAGATACGACCGTGCAGGTTTCCAGCCTGAGTTCCGGGTCATCTAATTTTGAGTGCCTTGCCCAACAATCTATATCTTTTGATGAGAAAGCACAATTTCAAAGTTGCCAGCTTTCACAAGAAATCCAACTTAGAAAAGGTAACTCAATTGAAATATGTCCAGCAGGATATAAAGTAGATGTTTCAATTGCACCCAATGGTGTTCAATCCACTAGTTGTAGACCCTAAGAGGACGTTTTAGAAGTAGGGGCTATTGGGCATTGAGCCAGGATGTTTGTAAAAACCTGCATTCCGGTTTGGTTCTGAACCGTTGCCAAAATCGCTATGCTCCCCGTTAGTTGGATGCTTAGGCGGTTCAAAGGTTCAGCAATCGCAACTTCTAACTTCCACCAACTAGTAAGTGAAGTTGTAAGTTGAAGTCGAAAACCTATAATCCAAAGTGTGGAGCAATTATTTATTATAAATTAAGCTTATTTAATATTATTATGCTTTGGATATGTAAGAATTTAGATAACCATTAATACTCTGTATGAATGCTGACGAATCAATTTTAAATTTAGAAAATGTTGATTTAAAAAATAAACATTTATTGCCAGAAGTTTCTGGCATTTATTATGTAATAGATGAAAACAATATAGTATGGTACATAGGAAAAGCAAAAAATCTTAAAAACAGATGGAATGGGAAAGCGCACCATAGGCTTTACCAATTATCATCACAAAGTAGAAAAAAGTTTTATATATACTATAAGAAGTTAAGCGAAATCAACCTAGATGAAGAAGAAAAAAAATTAATAGCACAGTACAGACCGCATCTTAATAGCAGTCCAGTAAAGAAAAGAAAGGTTTTACCTGCTGAAAATCTGTTAAGAGAAACAATACTCAAATTACCAGATTTATTAGTAGTTTTAGGTATAGAGCCACCCAGACAGATAAATAAAAATGCCATCAAAACTGACTGGTGGTTAAAAAATAAATTAGCAGGACTACAAATTATTCATCTTGTGCTTGATTGGGAAAAGCTAAGAGAGTTCGCCGAACAAGATATAGAAATATATAGTGGTATATTAGGTTATGTATTTGGGACTAGAAAAGCTTATTCTAACCTTTGGGAAGCGCCACGCAAGGAATATGTAAGAAGATACGGTGTAGTCCAGTGCCGGATTTTGGTAAATGGGTATGTTGTTGAAGTCAGTGTTTTAGATAAAGTTAGTCAGATTTTAACTAAAACTAGAATGGGGACTTTAGCTGGTGAGCAAATAAAAATTGTAGAAGCAGATATTTTAGATAAAATCAAAGCAGACCTAAAAATTCCCGTTCCAAAAGATTTTGTCAATAAAATACAACCTTACTTGCAAGACCCCATAAATTTAGTTTTTAATGATTATATAGATAGAGAAACTCTAGGAAAACAAATATACAGAATAAAAGAAGAGTATAAGCAAGGTCTTAGAGGAGTTGGTAGTAGAATTGCCAAACGAATTTCTAAAGGTGAATCCAATGGCTCATAAATCGCCAGCAACGTCACCAATGACTGGACTGTGCAAGAGAGTGTCAAGGCTAATCTGCGACGGTTAGTCAAGCGCCTGCTGCGGAAATATTTAAGGGTGCATTACTACAGTGAATTAGTTGCTTTCTAAAAGCAAATCTCTTGTTTATCTAGTTTCTCCTGTAATTTTGTTATTACGTTAGATGTAAATTTTAAATCAAATGCCATAGTATCTAAAGTTTTATATGGTTTGATACCTCGAAGCTTGATGAGTCTATCAATAGTAGCCTGTTTAATACCAGTACCTTTAAAAGCAGCCGTCAATTCATGTTTAGTTGCAGTGTTAATATTGGTAGATTTTTTGGGATTATTTCCATTTATACTAGGATTACTAAAAATCCAGTTGGGTGTTTGAGCGTTATTTAAAACTTGTTCTATTATAGGGGTTGAGCCAATTACAGTATCATTATTAGTAGCGCTAACAACTGTCGATACAATTTTATCTGATTTGAGAAAATGAATATTTCTAAGGTCTAACTTTCTTTGCAAGAGAGGTGGACAAATAGGAGCAATTATAAAAGCTAAATCAGTTGGTGTTCCATCAGAATTAAATGGATTAAATTTGACATCATTTAACCATTGAGTAAATGTATTAAAGTGACTGCTCAACATCTCATAATTCTTAGCTTCGCCAAAGGCTCTAGCAACAGTATTGCCATTATGTAGTAATTCTACATAGCAATCAAAGGCATGACCCGCTATTACAGTAGTAGTTGAAACATTTGACAAAGTGTAAGCTGTTTTACTTAAAAAATTAGCCCACTGTTGTCTGCATTCTGCCTCAACTAAATTACGCGCATCTCCTTCAAAAACCTGCTCAGGTGCTTCTTGAAAGTATTTTTCATGGATTTCTAGTATGGCATTACCATAGTTTCGGCAGAATTCCCTTAATGTATTGGTAGAACTTATCGATATATTTTTTATTTCTTGCCACGCTTGATTAAAGTTTTTATAACCGCTATAAGCTCCTTGAATCCGATTCTCAATCTTTTCTCTAATTACTTCAAATTCATTGCTATACCCCTTGTTTAAATTTATAGCTGAATCACCAATAAGACTTTGAATGACAGAATCTTCTGCTATAAAACTTCCTACGTTATCAGAAGTGCCTACTAAATACATCAATAGACGAATTTTTGAACTAAATACTTGAAAAGCTCCTCTGATTAATTGCTTTAACACTAATCTAGTCTCTTGAATTTCCTTTGGGAATTCTGCTAAAGCATCTAACTCATCTGCAAGGTAGACAAAACTGAATCTAGGGTCTACTTGGGAGACTTCGGAGATGACATAAAAAAAGAATTGTTCAAATCCGTCTACACTTTCAGTAATATACTTTTTAAATTTGCTACGAAATGGCATTAATGCCTTGGTAGTTTTTAATTGAGAAACTTGATTACTTTCCAAGTAATCACCGAGAATATTTTCAGCTATAACTCTAACTGAATTAGATAATTTTTGATTGTGTAACAACTCCCAAAAGGTATCAGCCAGAATATGACAATAAAATTTGACACCAAAATTAGGGCCAAGTGGTATGTCAGAAAGCTGAAATTGAACAACTATTGAATGATTTAAAAAAGTTGGTTTAGTTCTAGTTAATTCATTTAGATAAGTTAAAAGTGAAGTCTTACCACTACCAACTAAGGCAGCAACAAATCTAAAAGTAAAAAAACCATCATCGAATGTATGTCTGAGATCGTCTTCAAGTAGCTGAGTTATGTTAGCTATTTGCCGTCCAGATAAACTTCGAGCTGTTGAACCTTCTCCGTCACTTCCTGGTTGTCTAATAACACGTTCAATTCTAATATCTTCAATGAATCCAGTTCCTGACTTAACTTGTTGGAGAAAGCTTTTTATATATCTTTTTTTTCCTGCATCTTCTGGCATTGATTATTCAGCCCATTGGATTAATTCTTCATCCTTTTCGGTAACAGTGAAAACTTTACCGTTTGATTTTAGTTTCTCAAAATACTTATCTAACAAGGATTGAGAAATTGGGTTATTTTCAGAAAATTTCTGACGAATGACTCGACTATAAATAGCTACAACACCAAGCAATTCTTGACGTTTCCTTTCTTCAAAATAGAGTGCCTTAAATTTTTCTACATAAGTATCAAAGTCCATATCTTCGCTTTGGCAGGAGGAATTATGAGAATCATAAGATACTTGCTGAAGATACTCTAGAAGAATATTTATAACTTTAGGGCCTTTTACAGAGTCAAATCGATACTTAGTACTTTGAAGGTTTAAAGCTAATATTTTCTTACCTAAAGTAGTAAGTGAAAGCCGATTTTTTTTAGGCGATTCAATTAATTTCTGATCAATTAGAGCTTCATAGCTCTGTTCTGCTTCTTGTTGTAGTTCTTTAGAAAGATAAGACTTTACAACACTTTTAGTTACTGTATCCCCATTTGAATAAGCGTGAGCGTAAAACAAATAAAGTAGTTGTACTGTTGAAAGCTGACTCATAAATACTTTGACCTTCTCAATTTAATTATGAGAAAAGATAATTAATTCTGCTTTGAAAATTATTTTTTTTAAAACAGAGCTATTTGACATACTAACGCATAATATATATTGGTTATAACAGAGTCATCAGTAGAATTACTAATGATACACATTTGAAATCGCTTATAACGTTAATAAATGCTGTACTAAGTAGACTAATGATAGAAAAAAACTAAACCATTTAGCTAAATTATGAGTGAAGGACGTGGTGATATAGACTTGGTGGGGCATAATATTATCTTTGTTCCTAATTGGGATGCACAATTTTTACCTCCCATCAATAACGTCATTATCAAAGCAACTAAGCCAGAAGAAAAATGGATTGAAGACATAACGCAACAGATTGGTGATCGGCGTGCTAAGTTGCGAAGTACTTATATGCGCTGGGCGCTTGCCATCAACGGCTTGGAGGTTGCAGCAAATAAGTATGCTGATCCTAAATGGGCGGTAGAAAATCAGTTCTTGGTGACTTCTCTTCGTCTTAGCGATGATAAGGTGAATGTAGCTGAGACAGTGATTACACAATGGGACGGACAAACTGCCGCCGATGCCCACCTCAAAACAATGCCAATGTTGGCAGCATTTGGAATTATTGACCTATATGCCAACCTGGAAGAGGTTATCTTTTCTATATATCGAACATATTTGAATCACTATCCCGATTCACTTCTCCGTGGTGATGAGTTTAGGGAGTTTCGACGGCTGAGAAGGGCAGCAAATTCTGATTCAACGCAACGTTCAATTTGGGAAGATGCTTGGCAAGACCGCTTAAATAACTGGCAACGCAAGAGGTTATACGACGGTCTTGCCAAGGTTTTTAAAGCATTTTGTGATGAAACAGGCTTAAAAACTCCATCAGTTTACAGAAACACTACTATCGAAACGTGGTCTTTTTCCATTAACGTTATTAGCCTCGTCCGCAATGCGCTAGTTCACGGAGCAACTACCGTGCCTGATGAACTCGCTGATGCTTGCACTCAACCATTCTCGCTAATGTTTAAATTTAAGAGAAAAGAACCCCTTATGATATCTCTTCATCATCTCCAGGGTGTTGATCTATTCTGTGAGCAGTTACTGGATGCCTTAAACATTTGCCTGATTGAACGTACCGACATGGATGCCTAAACAGATTACCAGACAAAAAGCGCGATCGCAGTTGGACTGTTAGCCGTGCATAAATTGAAGCGAAGAACAAAGCCCTTGAAAGCTGTAAATCCCAACGCCAAAATTGAAGAAGATGCCTGGACTCCAGAAGAAGGCATCACTGTGCCAATTGCAGATTACTACTGTTAAGTCTGGTTGTTCGGTCATGCTCACCAATTTCTGGATGTCCAGAAATTTTAGTTCCGCTTTGACCGGCAACCATTAACCGCGACCCAGCATCAAGCCGTTATTGATGATCTATTAGCTTCTTTACCATTTCGATCACTGAAGCTTGTGCTGGTTTCGACTTGAACTGAAACACTGGGGTTGTGACTTCAATATTCAAGCTTCCCCAACAGTTCAGCAGCAAGCTGATCGCAATCAATTGCGCTTTATAGTTAGGTTGCAGCAGCTTATTTTTTGGTTTTAGTAAGCTAGAATAGGCTTGTAGATTAATTGGATTTTTCATGTAATATCCTCTTTGGACGAAAGTAAGGGTTTTGCAGGAAAAACGTTCACAAAATACTGTATGCACCAGGTGGCACTGGTACATAGCATATTTTAATAACAGCGCGAGGACTAAAGTACTTCGCGCTTGTTTTGTTGTGAAACATTTTTCTATCTCTTCTATACTACACAAGATTGAGAAATTTTACCCAAAATTTTGATTGATTATTTGACTGTTTGTTAGTCAAGGAATGTCCAAGAGACACTCCAAATCACGCCGAGTAAATAGTGACTTCATCGTGACTTTATCGTGACTCCATCGTGACCCAATTGTAAGTAAAACTTGAGTAATTTTTGAGGAATTTATGCAGCAAGCGAACGATGATTGAGTGATGATTGAGTGATGATTGAGTGATGATTGAGCGATGTCCGAGCGATGTCCGAGCGATGTCCGAGCGATGTCCGAGCGATGTCC
>NZ_JBDNJQ010000266.1:0-6489 GCF_051172895.1 Nostoc sp. CALU 1950
CGAATCTTTGTGATCTAAAATTTTCATCAAAAAGCCTTAACCGAACCGTATTGCTTCGAGTCTCATCGCAACTCGCCCCAGCAGTTTAGGGACTTCCAACTAAAAAAATATCCCATTGCTTTAGTGAGCATTTCCGCCTGTTGTCCATCATCAGCTAAAAACGCGCTGATATCGCTATCCTGAAATGTAAATGTACGTAGTGCTTGCTGAAAAAGTTTTATGGCTGGGGTAGGAAACAGGGAATAGGGAACAGGGAACAGTTTGATGCTGATTTTCTCACCTTTTTTACAACACAATAAATTGAGAATGCACGGTTTTCAAAGCCTCACCCCTGATTACCTTGCATTGTCTTCTTCCCTCCATAACTAGCAACTTGAGTTAGATTTAAATTTTGAAATACCCTTTGGGGTTTTATTTAAAAATTGGAAATTTTGCATTGCTTATGAAACGGCGACCATACATGCTTATAGGATTTTTTCTCAGCCTTCTTCTAACTATCGTGCCTTTGTCAGGCAATTTTACCAATGCTGCAACACCAACAGCAGTCGCACCTGCATCCTCATTCACCCAAGGGGTACAAAAAACGGTATTGGACAACGGTTTAACAGTATTAACTAAGGAAGTCCATACTGCTCCAGTGGTAAG
Organism: Nostoc sp. CALU 1950; assembly: GCF_051172895.1. Taxonomy (NCBI): domain Bacteria; kingdom Bacillati; phylum Cyanobacteriota; class Cyanophyceae; order Nostocales; family Nostocaceae; genus Nostoc; species Nostoc sp. CALU 1950. Next base: position 646 of record NZ_JBDNJQ010000266.1, read on the forward strand.
TGTGCAAGTTTGGTATAAAGTTGGTTCACGCAACGAAGTTAAGGGAGAGAGCGGCATTTCTCACCAGCTAGAACATTTGATGTTCAAAGGGACAAATGACCGTCCAGTACAGTTTGGACGGTTATTTAGTGCCTTGGGTAGCCAGTTCAATGCTTTTACTAGTTATGACGAAACAGCTTACTTTGGCACTGTGCAGCGAGACAAACTGGAAGCACTGCTGACGCTGGAAGCCGATCGCATGGAAAACTCTTTAATTGGGCCTGAGCAACTGACAAGTGAAAAGCGGGTGGTGATTTCCGAATTACAGGGGTACGAAAATTCACCAGACTATCGTCTGAATCGGGCAGTGATGCGAGATGCTTTCCCTAGTAGGGCCTATGGTTTACCTGTGGGAGGGACAAAAGCAGATGTAGAAAAATTCACGGTGGAGCAGGTGCGGAATTATTACCAAACCTACTACAGCCCAGAAAATGCCACGTTGGTGATTACCGGAGATTTTGCCACAGAACCCGTACTCAAAGTTGTGAAAGAAACTTACGGGAAGTTATCACAACGAGCAAAAAAGGACACAGTACTCGATAATGCCAGGAGAGCAATTGATCGTTACTCGGCATCTTCTGCCCTCGCCGACGCTTCCCCATCATCTACCTCTGTTGCTAAAAAAGCGCCAATTATCCTTAAGCAACCTGGAAGTGCAGCACTATTGCAAGCGGTGTATCCTCTGCCAGACATCAAACATCCTGATGTCCCGGCAATTGATGTGATGGATGCCATTCTCACAGGTGGACGTAGTTCTCGGCTTTATCAGGCTTTGGTGGAATCTGGACTTGCCAGTTCAGTAAGTGGCGGTGCTGCCGAACTTATTGAACCGGGTTGGTATGAAATTAGTGCTACGGCGGCTCCAGGTCAAGAGTTGGGGAAAATTGCCCAAGTACTCCAGGAATCTTTAGCAAAATTGCAACAGCAGCCAGTCACCTCAGAAGAGTTGAACCGAGCGAAGACGCAAATGCAAGCCTCGTATATTTTGGGGAACCAAGACATCACTAGTCAGGCTAGTCAACTGGGGTATAACCAAACGATCGCAGGAGATTATCATTTTATTGAAAAGTACTTGGCTGCGATCGCTAAAGTCACCCCAAATCAAGTCCAGCAAGCAGCGAAAACTTACCTCAATCCGGCTAAACAAACCATCGGCTTCTTTGAGCCAACTCAACCAGATGGTAAAGCAGGGACTTCCGGTACTGATTCTGGTCGCACGGTGGAAAATTTCAGCCCCGGTAAGCCTGTAGATCCAGCAGAATTGGCGAAATATTTACCACCTGCCACATCAGCGACAGATTCAACCAAACAATCACTACCAGAGGAGTTTACCTTAAATAATGGTTTGAAGGTTTTGCTGTTAAGCGATCGCAATCTTCCCACTATTAACTTGAGTGGACAAATTAACGCTGGTACTGAATTTGACGGCAATCAAAAAGCTGGATTAGCGAATCTGACTGCAAACAACTTAATGAATGGGACGCAGACTAAAAATGCTCTAACCCTAGCCAAAACCTTAGAAGACAAGGGAGCCGGTTTGAACTTCAGTGCTAGCCGCGAGGGAGTTAACGTTAGCGGTGAGGGACTTTCAGCAAATCTACCAATATTGATTCAAACTTTGGCAGATGTGTTAGAAAATGCCACTTTCCCAGCCGATCAGTTAGAACTGAGTCGCCAGCGGGCATTGATAAGTCTTAAAGCCCAGCTAGATGATCCTAGAGGATTGGGACGGCAAGTATTCCAGCAGGCAATTTACCCTGAAAATCATCCATTCCACAGCTTTCCTACAGCCGAGAGTTTAAAGAGCATTACTCGTGATGATTTGCTGAGTTTTTACCAGACACATTATCGACCGGATACCACAACGATCGCCTTAGTGGGAGACTTTGATTCAGTTAAGGTAAAAGCTTTGCTGAATCAGGTGTTTGGTAAATGGCAAGCCACAGGTAAGCCACCTGTTCTCAAAATACAGTCCGTACCATTACCGCAAACTTTGACACGTCTAAACAAAGTAATTCCCGGTAAATCTGAGGCTGTTACCTACATTGGCTACAATGGCATTTCTCGAAAAGACCCACGTTATTATGCAGCACTGGTGCTAAATCAAATTTTGGGTGGTGATACATTATCGAGCCGCCTGGGTACGGAAGTACGCGATCGCCAGGGTTTGACTTACGGTATATACAGTGGTTTTGCCGCCGGCATCAATCCCGGCCCGTTCTTGATTCAAATGCAAACTGCTCCTCTTGATGCCCAAAAAGCGATCGCCAGTACTCTCGCTTTACTCAAACAGTTGCGCGAACAAGGTGTGACAGAGGCTGAACTCAACACAGCAAAACGTTCAATTAGCAATAGCTACCCAGTGGATTTAGCCAATCCCAGTAATGTATCCAGCATCATTTTGGATAATGCTGTCTTGGGGCTTTCGCGATCGGAAATCCGAGAGTTTCCCCAGCGGATTCAAGCAGTAACTATGGCTGATATGCAACAGGCAATTGAAGATTTAATTAAGCCAGAAAATTTGGTGATTGTCACTGCCGGGCCTGGAGATACAGTACCCAAGGGCAGTTAATTACCTCAGATACATAGCAATGGGATTTGATTTGTAAAAATCGCAATAACAAGATCCCCGATTTCTTTAAGAAATCGGGGATCTCATTGTTCAGGGATTATTTAGCTCCTGCCTCCTGCCTTCTTCAAATTGAATAAGAGACTGGGAAGGACTTCGCATCCTTGGGCTTCACATATACTCGCTGTTGTGGTTCTAACTCTAAATCATTAAAGCGATCGCGTGTTAAATGCGCCATCACCACTTGCCCATCATCGAAAGTTAATTCCACCTGAATTTCCCAACCCAAATGGATCAATCGGCTCACTGTCGCAGCCGTAGTAGCACCGTTAGCAACTTTTTCAAAAATCACATCTTGCGGACGCAAAAACACTTGTGGGTGTGGTGCATCAAATCCGCTACTTTGAAAAATCTTTGAGGTGCTAGGTAATACGTTCACTGGGCCGATGAAGCTCATCACAAATGCAGTGGCAGGATTATCGTAAATTTCTGCTGGTGTCCCCACCTGTTCCACACGCCCTTTATTCATGACCACAACCTCATCGGAGACTTCCATTGCTTCCTCTTGGTCGTGGGTAACGAAAACAGTGGTAACATGAACCTCATCATGGAGGCGGCGTAACCATGCCCGTAAGTCTTTGCGAACTTTAGCATCAAGTGCGCCAAAGGGTTCATCTAACAGTAATACTTCCGGTTCTACTGCCAGTGCCCTTGCTAAAGCTACCCGTTGTCTTTGACCACCAGAAAGTTGTGATGGATAACGATCGCCTAATCCAGTCAATTGCACCAATTCTAGTAATTGTTCTACCTTTCCCTTAATCTTCTTTGGCTGTGCCTTACGAATTTCTAAGCCAAAGGCAATATTTTGCTTGACAGTCAGATGCTTGAATAAGGCATAGTGCTGAAACACAAACCCAATATTCCGTTGTTGCACGCTTTGGTATGTGGCGTCCTTACCAGTCAGCAGGATTTTGCCGCTATCTGGCATTTCTAAACCTGAAATTAACCGTAGTAGCGTAGATTTACCTGATCCCGATGGCCCTAGCAACGCAACTAGCGAACCACTCTTAATTTCCAGGCTAACCTCATCAACTGCCTTGAAGCTCCCGAATTGTTTGGAGACGTTCTCAACTACTATGCCCACTGCTGCTGTACCTCTACAACTAAATCTACAGATCCTTGGTAGGATTACTGTGTCTTACATATACCATACATAATTATTTATAGATGAACAAGATTTAGGCTCTACTTTTCAGCACCCACTAAATACCCAATGCCCCATGCCAACTTACCTAGTTCGCAACAACTGCACAAAGGTATTACTCACCGTATTGTCTTTAGTATCAGCCGCGTATTGAATCAAATCTTCTCGCAGTTCTTTGGCTGCATCTAATGGGAGTAAGGTTGCTAACAAGAAATAAACACCACGAAAACGAGGGTCGCCCATTCTATCAACTAATAGTCCTTCGGCGGCATCAGTTTCGCCGAGAAAGTTTTGCACTAAGAAGAAATCCATGATTTTATCGTGGCGGAAGTACCATTCCTTCTTGGCTTCGCCTTTTTCATCTTGCCACTGACGGCTGACTACCATTTTGTATTTATCGTCTTCTAAAGACATGGCAACTTGGTGAAATTCATCGGCGGGTAAGGCTTGTTTGTCTTCGAGTCGCATTTGGTAGACGGCGGCTGAGAATCTTTTGAGGGGAAATTCTTGTTTCCATTCTTGCTGGTATTCTGCCGCCATCAGGTTGTATTGCTGTTCTTGCAGGCGAAACAAGTTTGGGTGTTTACCTTGTGATAGCATCAGCGCTACCACTGTTAAATCCATTGGATTGGAAAGAATTCGGCGGACAGCATCTAACTCTTCTTTGGCTTGTTGGTTGTTGAGGACTTCTGTTAAATAATTGGTGCAGGCTTGGGTGTAATCAGCACCTTGAATTTTGGCATCTTGGGGGAGTCGCGGCTGACGGGAGATCAAAAACTCTTGAATTTGTTGTTGTTCAAGGGGCTGCAAGTAGTAAGTTTTTGCTGTTGAGGGGGGTGTCCACTCTAGGGGCTGGGTAGTCATGATAATGTTGCCCCGGAAATAGCTTTCGACAAACTGGCAGATTTTGGCGCGTGTTTCGGCGGTGACTTCGTTGAGTCCGTCGATGCAGATATCTATCGCGCCACTGTAAATGAGGTTTTTCAGGAAGCCGGCATCTTGGGCTTGGCCATGTAGCTTGTCTTGGATGGCTTCAATTACGCCTTTGTGACATTTTTGGGCGGGGAGATAAACGACTATGCGCTGGGAGTTTTTCAAGAGATGGCGGAGAAACATCGACTTGCCTAAGCCGGAATCTCCTTGTAAGATAATTTGTCCTTGAATACTGGGGAGGGCTGCGGTAATTGGCTGGATGTCTCCTGAAATGGGGACTTTGACTTTTGATTCTGGGAAGTATGATTGCTCATAAAAATTATCTAACCCGGCATCGGCTAATAGGGAAGGTTTGAAGGGTTCAAATATTTTGCGGCGGAAGGGGGGGAACCAGGTGAGGAGAAAGCCGACATAGCCGACGCCGAGAATCCGGCGTACCCAAGGGTTCCAGAAGAAGATGGCTTGGATTTGGGGAAATTTGGGGTAGGCAAAGATGAGGGCAAGCCAAAAGGCAATGTGAATGATGATGGTGTTTCTGGCTTTGAAAAACCACTGCCAATATTCCAGATTATTAATTACTGACTGTAGTGTATGAGCATGGGTGGAGTTAATTTTTTTGAGGTTGTTGTAGTGAGTTTGCAGTAAGTTAATATCTTGTGCTTTCCAAATAATTTTTTTGTTGCCAGCAACTTCAGAAATTTGCTGTGCTAAATCTTTTCTTGATTGATGTAGTTCTTGGCTGGGTTCCCAGGCTTGGCGAAAGATTAAGAGTGTTTTTACACCTTCAGCGTGTGTCAGCTGGTCAGGAATTGCTTTTGGTTTGCCTAGCCATGTGAGCAAGGTTTTTACTTCATCAGTGCCGCCACCAAGGAAATAGGTTAAAAATCGCCAGTGTGCAACTCCTAATTGGTCTGCGTAATAGACGCTATCCAGAATTACTACAACATCATTTAGGTTAAGTTGTTCTATTTTCTCCAATACCTCTGCTGCAATGGAACGAACATCATTGTCAACGGATTTATCCTTAAAGATATTGAGGATATTTTTGACGTAGGGTGTGGCAGCCTCCCCCAGATTTCCCAATGCCTCTACTGCACTA
>NZ_JBDNJQ010000267.1:0-6466 GCF_051172895.1 Nostoc sp. CALU 1950
AAGCATGAACCCTGTGATTCCAATTCTAGAAATTCAGAGCAAACGCGGGCAGATCTGCGCCTCCTATTCTTCTAGAATGACTGGTATTTTCTTTTCTTGCAAGTCCCTTAGCAAAATCATATAAAATCAAAAACCCGGTCATAAAGACCGGGTTTTTGAGTGGAAACAATGGGGCTATATTCCCCGAAGGTTAGTTATAGAGGTTCAGTATAATATCGATGCTCTTGATATGTACTACCACCCCATTGTTATCGATTCCGGAAAATTAACTCAGAATTTTTAAGTAGCCTTCCTTTGTCTCTCAAGATACAGCAAGCAACTGCTAGCGTCAGCGTGTAGGATTGAGAAATATCAATTTTCCTACTTTTGCTGATGAACAATGCATTTGGTAGCTGGCAAGAATGGCTAACAGTATTCGCCTATTTAGGTTTCACCATCTTCATTATCTGGCGCGTATTTGCCGCCGAGAAGAATTAAAAAAGCTGCATATCATCTCACCAGGGTCTTTTTGCTCAAAGGGCAAAACAGTCCCATCTTGTTGAACCTTGACTCGTTCACGACAATTGAAAACCTCGGTGGGTCTTTTTACTCCATCTACGCTAACGGTTGCCCTGTATTCCCAATAATTTTTGGCACTTCGGCTGATACTGAGAATACAAATCTTGTGGTGTAGCCCGTCGTAGACATTGTAATTGCGGCATACAGATGCAGAAGCCGGATTTACCACGGAGAAGGGCAGTATTAATAAAAACACACATATTATGTATGTAATCCTGTTCATAAAAAATTATTTGGAATTATTTGGAAATATTATTAAATTTTTAAACCCTTTGAGTTAAGTCAATTACTTTTCCCAGTTTGATAGACCAGAGATTGTAACTCCTTAGCACACAAAGCATGTGAGCCGCAGCAAAAAAAGCTCACATGTTTTATGTACTATTTTCGGCTAAAGTTTACTAAGCTAAATTGAACCATGCCCAAACACCTCCTCTACTTTGAGGATAAACATCTAGTGCGTCTGTTCATGTACCATACCCTAATACCAATTTGTAATATCCTGCGGGAAGCAACACTTTGTACGTCTACGTAATTGAGAAAGTCAGATTACATCTGGCTGGGTTTCCGCCATTTGTATCTGTATGTAGTCTTATTTTGGAGAGTTGACACAACATAATGTGCAAAAAAAGTCAGTCGTAAGGACGATAAAATTGCAACCAAAAACAAATTTTGAGCAACCTTGGATTACACGCTGTTTTGCAGCAGTATTGCTTTTCGGTCAAGTGTGGCTACATTTACTCCAAGGAAAAACTTACTATCGCAAGATTCTGCAACATCTGGTGACTGCTGGACCAGGTTCTATCTCTCCAGTTCTCCTTGTCAGCGGTTTTGCCGGAATGATTTTTACTATTCAGACAGCGAGAGAATTAGTACGATTTGGTGCTGTTAATGCTGTGGGAGGTGCTTTTGCCTTAGCTTTTTGCAGAGAATTGGCTCCAATTTTGACCGCTAGTATTATGGCTGGACAAGTTGGTTCTGCTTTTGCAGCAGAAATAGGTGCAATGCGAGTCACCGAGCAAATTGATGCACTTTATATGCTCAAAACTGATCCTATTGATTATCTAGTACTTCCTAGAGTAATTGCTTGTTGTTTAATGGTGCCTTTGATGACGGTTTTGGCTTTAGTTACGGGCATCATCGGCGGAGTTTTTGCTGCATCACAGTTTTACAAAATTATTCCTGAAACATTTTTAGAATCAGTCAGAAATTTTTTACAACCGTCAGATTTGTTTATTATTTTGCTAAAAGGATTTATTTTCGGAGTGCTGGTTGCTGTCATTGGCTGTAGTTGGGGTTTAACTACTAGAGGGGGAGCAAAGGAAGTAGGAGAATCGGCAACAAAAGCAGTTGTTACTAGTTGGGTGTCAATTTTTATTATGGATTTTTTCCTCTCTCTAATGCTATTTGAACAGCCTGCATTTTGAACCTAAGTTATTGAAGAACAAGAGAATAAAAAGATTTCCGACTTGTTTAAGAAGTTGGGAATCTGAGCCAAAAAGGAAGTTATGGTTAAGTAATAGTGATTCTGAAGCGTTGGCGCAGCCCAACCCAGGCATCGCTAGCTTTATCGGTTATATTTGATCACGTTAGCGGAATTTGGGAATATATTAACTTGTAAATTAGCGCACCCAAAGCTAAACCTCCCAATGAAAAAATAGACGCAGTGTAAAAGGCTAGTCCTTCCCTAAGACCCGCTCTTTGAAAATCTATCCTGACTAATATAGTCGCTGAAATGATGAGTAAGGTATCAAGAAATACTCGAAACCAGGCAATCATGATAAAGAATAAGAAAGCTGCTAAGACGGCAACGCCGAAAGACCTGGTATTTGATTGAAGCAAAATACTGTAGTAATATGTCATCTTCGGCCAAGGAGCAGTCAACGTTACGATTAAAAGCAAGATAGCAACTACAGTTGCCACCCACACAAACATAGGAGCACGTGTTTCAGATATTACCCAGCCCAAAGTACTATAACTCAGTAGTACTAATGCCAGCGACACCCAAGGAACTCTTTGCAAAATTGACATGGGTTTATATTTCTAGTACATGGTCAAGATCCCATAACTAAGTCTAGTAACTCAAGACTTTATTTTGCTTGAGGGCTTGCTCAGTTGATGATGGTTGTCCTCCCTCAAAGATATCCCAGTATAAAAGGAGTTTTTCACGATGTGGATATCAATGAGACGAGAAACTAGAAGTTCTTGGAGATGAAATTATGTAGATTTTGAGTATATGGCTTAGACTAGTAAGTTTAACATCATATTTCTTATAGCTTCAATCAATAGGCTGTTATGCTGTTCCCAAGAAAGCCAAACAAGTTTGTAGAGAATTGCGGTACAAAGTAGTTAAATATGTTGTTAAACATTTGTAAACTGTTAGCAGCCGAGTAGCCGCGTGTCACATCTTGTTAAGGAATTATCATGAGACAACTTGTTATTGCTGAACGCGTATGCCTCATTGGTCATATCGTGTCAAAAGCCTTTGGACTGGTAGGGATGCTACTGGTAGTACCTAATGCTGAAATAATTTTCAACTTATCGCAGGTTGGAGAAACTGCCATACAGTTAAGTATGGCTGGTGGCGGTGTTGTTGATATTATCTTGGGGACAGTAGCTGTTTCTATTTATGCCTACCGAACCTTGGGATTAGGAAATTGGCTAGCATTTATGCTGCCTGCTGTGTTTATATCTTTGGGAAGTGAACTGCTGGGAACTAGCACAGGGTTTCCATTTGGTGATTATAGCTACTTAAGTGGCTTGGGTTATAAGATTGGGGGGCTAGTTCCTTTCACTATTCCTCTATCTTGGTTTTATGTTGGGCTGTCATCTTACTTAATTGCTAGAACTGGTTTGAAAGTAGCTCAAAAACCCAGTTGGGGACGCCATATTGCTTCTATTGCTGTTGGTGCTTTGCTCTTTACTTGCTGGGACTTTGCTCTTGAGCCAGCTATGAGTCAATCTTCTTTGCCTTTCTGGTATTGGGAACAACCAGGAGCTTTCTTTGGGACACCGTACCAGAACTATGCTGGTTGGTTTGGTACTAGCGCACTGTTTATGAGTGTGGCAGGATTATTGTGGAGAAACGCTTCGATTAAATTAGAGCGATCGCAACTCAATCTGCCCTTAGTCGTTTATTTAACTAACTTTGCCTTCGCCGCCGGACTCAGCTTGGCAGCTGGATTCTCTATACCTGTGTTGCTCGGTTTATTGCTAGGTGTAACTCCGGCTGTGGCGCTGTGGTTAATGAGTTCTACCACACCCGCCCAAGTTACTGTTGAATCAGTAAGCAAAGAAGTATCAGTAGCAAAGGTTGAAGTTGCCTTGAAATAAGGCGATAAATTAGGGAGTGGGGAGTAGAGGAGATGAGGGAGATGGGGAAGACAAGGGTAATAAGTCAATGTCCCATGCCCTATGCCCCATGCCCTATGCCCTATGCCCCATTTCTAATGACCAATGACTAATGACCAATGACCAATGCCTAATGAGTAATGACAACGCTTTGATAGTAGAAAGTGCTATCTCCTTTTTATTGCTACTTATCCAAGTACCAGCAACGGCGATTCTATTTTCGCGCCTGTTAAAGGGGCCAAGACGCCATCCTCCAATAGAACCCCAACAGCCGACACCGGAGCTTTTGGGTAGAGTTAGCGTCGTCATTCCCACACTAAATGAGGCGCTTCGCATTAGCCCTCTGTTGGCTGGTTTAAGTCAGCAAAGCTATGAAGTTCGGGAAATTATGGTGGTAGACAGTAAGTCTAGTGATGGTACCCCCGACTTGGTAAAAGCCTCACAGCAGAAAGATCCGCGCTTTCGCATCATGACAGATGATCCCTTACCCGATGGATGGGTGGGGCGTCCTTGGGCGTTGCATAACGGTTTTTTATATAGCTCAGAGGCTAGTCAGTGGTTTCTGGGGCTAGATGCTGATATCCAACCACATCCTGGTTTAGTTGCTGGTTTGGTGAAGACGGCAGAAGCGCAAGGCTATGACTTGGTTTCCCTTTCACCCCAGTTCATCCTCAAATATCCTGGAGAGTGCTGGCTACAACCCGCTTTGTTGATGACTCTGCTTTACCGATTTGACCCAGCGGGGATTAATACAAATCAGCCAGAACGGGTTATGGCTAATGGGCAGTGCTTTTTGTGTCGTCGCTCAGTTTTAGCTGCTGTGGGTGGTTATAGCAGTGCGAGGAGTTCTTTTTGTGATGATGTCACGTTAGCACGGAATATTGCTGCTCAAGGGTATAAAGTGGGCTTTTTAGATGGCGCAAAGGTGTTGAAGGTACGGATGTATGAAGGGGCGATGGAGACGTGGAAGGAATGGGGGCGCAGTCTCGATCTCAAAGATGCAACTTCTCGTTCTCAGTTGTGGGGAGATTTATGGTTACTCACATCTGTTCAAGGTCTACCCCTTTTAATTGTCCTCACTTATTTGTTGATTTCTTCCCCACTCTCACACTTGCTACAGACGCGATTAATCGCGTCTTTACCTATCCCCACACTTCTCCTGCTGGGACTGAATTTATTCTTGCTGGTGATTCGCTTTGCTATGCTGATAGCGATCGCACCTTCTTATGATCGCACAAACGCTAAAGGCGGCTGGTTATTCTGGCTTTCCCCTTTAGCCGATCCCTTAGCTGTGCTACGAATCTTCTTATCTGCGTTCCGCACCCCGCGCGAGTGGCGGGGACGCAAATATAGTGCTGAGTGATGAGTGCTGAGTAAGGAGTTTAGAGTGAGGAGTGAGGAGTTAAAAATTCAAAACTCACAACTTAGCACTCAGCACTCAGCACTCCTTAATCCTCTTCACCTCCTACTTGATCCCCACGTTCCAATTCCCAAAGAATTTGATTTCCTTCACGACGTACCCGTGACACTATCCAGTTTCGCCAGCGCCATTGATCTCCACGACTAGTGACAGCGCTAGCGTGGACATCCATCAAGTCTGCTAACTCAGAACTGGTGATTAAGTAGCCTTTTTCAGAAATTTCATCAGCAATACGCAGAGTTTCGACCAAGCTGCGGAGTTGCGAAACCCTCATTTCTGGCGGTTTTTCATCTGTTGCGGCCGCAGTTGGGCCAGTTGATGGTTCCATAACGGTTATTTCTGGTGCAGAAGTACTGATTTCTTGCGGACTTTGGTTAGTTATTCTAGAGTTTTTTTCATAATCAGCTACTTTTGCTACATTTAGTTCATTTTTAGAGGGTAAAGATTTGTAAAGATTTTTGGGAGATAATTGTTGCAGGGAAGGAGTTTTGCCACTGGCGTATGTGCGAGCGATCACATCACAACGTTCGTTACCTATGTTACCAGAATGTCCTCGGACGTGTTGCCATTTTACCTGTTGGGTATTGAGTTCATCCAAAATTTCTAAAAGGTCTTGGTTTTGGACTGGTTTACCATCTGATTTTTTCCAGCCTTTCATTTTCCAGCCTTTCACCCACTTGGTAACGCAGTTAATCAGGTATTCGCTATCGGTATGCAGGGTGATGGGTTGGGCTTGTTCAGATGTTTGCAAAAATTGGAGGGCTGCGATCGCAGCTTGCATCTCCATTTTATTATTAGTGGTATGAGGGGATGCATCGCCCATTTCGTGGATTGAGCCATCGCTGAAGTAGACAACAACACCCCAGCCGCCAGGGCCAGGATTACCGGTGCAAGCACCATCGGTGTATATGCTTTGAATTGTAGGTTGGGTGGACATGGTTAGGGTATCGAACCGCGAAGGACGCTAAGGCAAGAGTTATTAGCGGCGAATTTTTTTAACAGTATATTTTACTTGATGGCAAAGTTAGACGGGTCTTGATCTCGTCGATGCTTAGTGGGAATGGGGGCTGGCTGTCCATCACCCGCAAGGGCTGCGGTTTTCTCCAGGGATTCCCTCAATCGCTTGGCTGCGTAGATAGA
>NZ_JBDNJQ010000268.1:0-6333 GCF_051172895.1 Nostoc sp. CALU 1950
TAGTCCTTCAATCAGCCCAAAAATTAGTCCTTCAATCAGCCCAAAAATTAGTCCTCCAATCAGCCCAAAAATTAGTCCTCCAATCAGTCCAAAAATTAGTCCTTCAATCAGCCCATTTAAAAAATTATGATAAGAAAATTTTAGAATTTCAGTGGCTTGAATTTTCTCTCCAATCAGCCATCCAACTATCCTTTCAATCAGCCCAAAAATAAGTCCATTAATTAGCCCATTAATCAGACCAAAAACAGAAATCAGACTAAAAATCAGCCCAGAAATTAGTATTTGTATAACTCCCAAAAAAATTAAATTATAAATAATTTTGGAAATTTTGGTTCTTAACAAACTAGACTGTATTTCTTCCATCAAAAACTCAGTTTTTGATTCTCTTTGCATTTTTTGAGCTAACCAAACAAGCCATAATCGCGTTTTTCTAGCATTAGGAGTTTTGTTCTTCAAATATGCGCTACTGTTAATATCCCGTGTTAACATCCGTCCTACATAGGCATCTAACAAATACTGAATCCTGTCTGCTGTAGAGTTCAAATGCTGCCATTCTTCAACAGATATTTCTTGAGACGCTAGAACAGTAATGCTGAGTAGTAAAGGAGTTTTAATTAACTCTAGCAAGTTTAAGTCGTTACTGATAGTTGACCACAGTTCTATATAATTTATAGATGTTAAATAATTATAAATTTGATTGTTAGTTAAAGGCTGTAAATAGATAGCACCGTTAAGTTGTAATTGAGTAGCGTAATTACTATATTCCTCACTTCTACTACAAACAACTAGATAAAGCGGTCTAGTTTCACCAGCTAAAAACTGATTAATTGTATGAATGCAAAGCTCTTGACGCTGTGGTTCAAGTTCATCCAGACCATCAAGTAATGGTAGTAATTGGTGATTGTTTACCCAGTCTTTACCAAGTTTATTTGAAACACCATATTTAGATTTAAGTTCTGCCACCAACCAATCAGCTAAAGATTGGCGGTCATCTTTCCATGAGGTTAAATTAAATAAAAGGGGAACGGGATAATTAGGCTGTTCTTCCGCACGGGTAACTAAAGCTTGAGCTAATTCTAACTGTGTGGTTGTTTTTCCCGATCCTGGCGCACCCAAGATTAACAGTTTTCCTACCATTTCTTGGGAGTCAAAAACTTCTAAAATTGTTGTGGTGTCTGGGAGAGGTTCAGAAGGCTTTAAGCCAATTTTTATCTCTGCATCCCAAAGGCGTTTTACCTGCTGGGGTTGCGACTCTTTACCTAAATTAATCAGCACAGCATTGTGTAGAGATTGCCTTAATCGGGAAGTAACTTCTTCCTTGACTGCGGCTAATAGTATCCGTTCATTCTTTGTCCGTTCAAAGTTGCCTACTGGTGTTGTTGTCTGCTGACTAAGAATAAACTTATTGATGGTTAGCATCAAGTTGTTCTTAATCTGAATTACTTTATTGCCATTACCCAGAACAGATTGGTTCTCATTACCCTGAAGAACTCGGTTTTTATTCCCCTTTACTACATTTTCAGGTGTAGAACTATTAGCCTGTTGTGGTTCCAAGTTCTCAGGCTGCTGACTCATAAATCAGTTCTATAATCCCAACAGGTGAGAACCAGCCGCCGCACCCAACCAAGCAGCAACTTTTACAATAATCGGCTTGGCTGTTGTCCAAATTTTCTGTCCTGCCTCTACACTTTTGCTAGTTTTTTCAAGTGTTTCTGCCACACCTGTTAAACGGTCTAATGCACGTTGTTTATTTGGCTCTTCTTTTTCTGTGGCTTTCTTCGCAGCACTCAAATCTTCAACTACTTCTTCTTTGGTATCGGCTGGTAATTCTGCCGCTTTAATCAAAGTTTCAAGTTCTGCCAGTAACTTGACAACATCTTCTTTAGTAAGCGATTCTCCGGTATCTACACCCACTTGATTTTGTTGCGTTACTTGATTATTGTCTCCAAGGACACCCTGATTATTATCCCCTTGCACTGCGCTGTTGTTATCGCCTTGCAAATTTCTGATATCGCCGCCAACTGAACCACCAACTGAAAAGCCGCCGGGGTTGTTTGTCATAGTACCTACCTCTTCTACTTGAATATTTGAATAAAAACTAGGCGCTCTAGCAAGGAAATGATTTGTAAGGCGTGAATCAGTAATTATACTATTAAATACAAATCTCTAGCAGATGATAACTATTAGGTTAGCCACATTAGCTGATTACCGCCGTCGTCTCTGATTTGGATCAGTCCCCAAATGTTTCTCAACCCGTTGGAGCTTGGTATTACTCCAATCAGTATTCTGCAAAATCTTCTGTAGAGACTCAGTAGTTTCAATAGGAGTAGGAATTGGGGTCATGTGTGAATAAAACCAAAATAGAATAAAAAATGAGATCGGAGAAAAAAGCCAGATCATAATAGCTCTACCCCAACCTTTAACGACCGATTCCGCGTCTTTTTGGTTCAATAGAGATATTCCCGTCTGAATCTCGTTCAATTGTTCTTGTAACGGTTGGCTCAATGTCTCTGGTTGCCTTGGGGAAATATTGTTCAAATTCTCGGAGAGTTTCGTTAAGCTCGTCAATTGCTTGAGTTGTTGCTGCGACGTTAGATTTAATGCGCTCAAGGCTGTCCCTAGCTGATTGCAACTGGTCGCTAGATTTTTGATATTCTCCGTGTGGTCGGCTTGGGTCTTCAATTGCTCCGCCGTCAGTTGACTCCATTCGTTTAGCTCTACCTGTAAATTTTCAAATAATAATTTCCAATCATTGGGTGCAGTTTCTGTCAGTTGCGCCAAATAACCGATGTACTGCACCAGTCGAAATGCTGGGTCATCTTGTTTCATCCCAGAATCAAGCGCAAACCGCAAGACTTTCGCTTGAAATTCCGGTGGCTTTTCTGACAGCAACCTATCTAAATGAGATACTGCACCATTGCCATTACCATTACTTACAGCCATTACTCTAACCCCAACTGTATAGCCGCTTTAGAAAACTCAGTTTCAACCGCATCAATCCAGCCGAAAACTCTCGACTGATTACTCAAACTAAAATCCTCATGCTCTAGCGCTTCCCGGAAGGTAAGATCCTTGGAGTCAACGAGGTCAAAAATATCGTCATATAACTCAGGCAATAAAAGTTCAACTGCCCCCAATGCTTCTACAGCCTGCTTCATCTTAGAATTGTTGTAGCGAGTAAACTTATGCTCATCACCCCAGTAAAGATTTTTTACAACTACATAATCAACTTTGTCACCGCAGAAATCCACCAGACGTTTTAACTGCAATAGACTATCTTTCACCCGACCCAACACCGATACCATAGTGATGCGATAACCCAAGCGCTGGGCATTTTGAAATAAAAAAATATCCTTAGCCACTGACTCAAAATACTCAGCAGCCCCAGCAGGCAGATCCACCAAAGAAACTTGAGGAGATAAACGCTTCAAGTCATCCTGCAAAGCATCAGCACCACCACGCTGATTTAATTTGAGCGTTTGCACGCCAGGAGCGACTTTGTTGTAATGACGATAAAGCTGAGGATTAGACTGGTCACACTCGTAAGCGATGCAGTTAATATTTCTGTGGCGGTAAATGTCGAGTAGGATTCTAGCCACCACACTTTTACCAGTACCGCCCTTATCCCCAGTCACCAACACTAAGCGCCCAAGAGTTTTTGGCTGTTCAGTTGCCTTTTGTTCCTGAACTTGGTCATCCGATTGTTTAGGTTTGACTACCATCTACAAATCCTCATCAGAGATTATTTCAGGCACAAAAGCAAGGCGAGAGGAATTTTGATTCTCTAGAGCCTTAGCATCAGAGGTCTTTTTAGCCGTTTTAGGAGTTTTAGTAGTTGTTGATTTTGATGAAGCTGGTTTTGATTCTGGTTTTGATTCTGGTTCTGATTTTTGAACAGACTGATTAGTGCTTTGCTCAGAAGTCGAATCCTCACTAACTGCCGGCTCATCAATAACTTGTGTACTGGTATTCTCTTGACTCGGAGGAGTGACTGATTTTTTGCGTGTAGACCGACGAATATCGTTAAGTAAATAACGGATACGTTCAGGGCTGATGTTGATATCCAAAGGGGCTAAAGTTTTAGACACTTCCTCGTAGCTATAGCCGAGACGAAGTACCCGTTCAATTTGACGGCGCATCTTTTTAATAGCTGCTCGTGCTGGGATATCATCTAATTCCTTAGCACCCAAAGCGCGTAGAGCATCAAGAGCGTCTGGAATCTTAGACTTAGGAATACTATCTTTAGCCACAAGAGTAAAAATCAAACTAATGTTTATGTTTAAAACTTTACTTTAACAGAGAGCATCTATCTAAAGACAGGTAATTATCAATGCAACAAATAGTTAAGAGACAGCAACAGATATTAACGTAACTGATTGAACAGTGATTACTCAAAGCGTGTAAGATAACTCACGAACAGTTAATCAAAAATAAATCACACACTCATCACTAATAATTAGCCATACTGTAATTTACGTCAACTCGTTAGTAATATCATCGTGGTGGTAGCCGGAGATTACGCATTTTGTCCCCTAGTGGGTTGTTCCCCTAGTCCTTCTGCCTCCCCCAAAGACTGGTTAAGAGCAAGCCATGCCTACCCCTTCGGGGTGTCGTCGCTACGCTCGACTCAGCAGGCTTGCCAAAGGGGGAAATATCCCGCCTTTGGAAACCCCCTCAAAAACTGCATCTTGTTTGGTTTGACTTATGCCCAAAGCTTCTTCTCAGTCACTTGTCCGCACCAAAATGTTGCAAGCGCGATTCAGCCCGATTGAATATGAAATGATTCGCTCTAAAGCAGAAGATACGGGCTTGAGCTTGGGAGAATTGACGAGACGATGTATGTTACTGCGACCAATTCCACCACCACCGCCGCGACTGGGCAGAGTTACACTAGACACATACCTGGAACTATCGCGCATTGGCAACAACATCAACCAACTGGCCAAAGCTACCAACACCGCCATTAAAATGCAGTTGCCACCGCCAGCATCACCAGAACTTCTACAAGAGTTACTAGACCTGCTACGACACTGCCAACGAGAAATAGCCAATACCTTCATCGAAGAATCGGACGAGGAAACAGATGATTGGCAACCAGACTAAAGGGCGAGGGTTTCGCGGACTGCTGAATTATTTGGAGTCTCAGAAAGATGCCAAACTCATTGGTGGTAACATGGGCGGCAATAACGCCCGTGCCCTGGCCAGAGAATTCAAAATCTCTCGACAACTAAACCCAGAAGCTGACCGAGTAGTGTATCACGCATCATTATCACTACCAGAAAACGAGCGACTAGACGAACCAACCTGGAACGAACTTGCTAACCGCTATCTCGAAGAGATGGGCTTTGACAGTAACCAGTACGTAGTCTACAGACACAGCAACACGGAACACGACCACATACATATCTGCGCCAGCCGCATTCGGTTAGACAACGGAAAGATTGTACATGATAGCTGGGATTACAAGCGCAGCGAAACCATTATCCGGCAGCTAGAACGAGATTACGGCTTACAACAAACCCAGAGCAGCCATGAGAAATTATCGCGTAATCCTAGTATTGGACAACAAAAACGCCTAGAAAGAGAACACGAAGAATATATCAATGGTGAGCGCCTTACACCACAAGAGCGCCCTATTAAGCAACAACTCCAGGAACTAATCGACCTTGCCACAATAGATAAACTAACTATGCCCCAACTGGTTGAGCGGTTGCAATTACAAGGTGTAGAAGTTCGTCACGGATTAACGCGCAACGGTAAAAGTAAGGGCATTTCGTACTCATGGAATGACCAGAAATTTAGCGGCACATCTTTGGGGCCTGCCTACACATTCCCAGGTTTACAAAAACATAAGGGGATTGACTACCAGCCCCAACGGGATGATGAGCTTATTGAGAATCTGTTGAAGAATCCTAAAGAGCAAGCAGTGGAGAGCCAAAGATTCATAAATACAATCGCTGACTTTATTGAACAGTCAGTAGTTGAATCAGCCTTGGTTGAAACTTTACCACAATTAACAGAACAACTGTCTGCGTATCAGCAGCAGCTAGCTAATAATAAAACCACATTTGACGACCTGGAAACCGCGATTGTTGATGAAGAGCAACGACTATCATCACAAAGAGCAGTGGATGCAATCTCTGACTTTATTGAACAGTCAGTAGTTGAATCAGCCTTGGTTGAAACTTTACCACAATTAACAGAACAACTGTCCGCGTATCAGCAGCAGCTTGAAGCAGGAAAAACCGCATTTGACGACCTGGGAGCCGCGATTGTTAATGAAGAGCAACGACTATCATCACAAAGAGCAGTGGATGCAATCTCTGACTTTAT
>NZ_JBDNJQ010000269.1:0-6034 GCF_051172895.1 Nostoc sp. CALU 1950
AAAGACCGATTATTGTAGAGACGGCGATTCATCGCGTCTTTTGCCTTAACCGAACTGTATTGAGGGGCATTAGATTTGAGGGTAAGTTTCAAAGTTGAGCTTCAGAAGGTCAACTTTGAGCCTCAGAAGGTCAACATCAAGCCTCAGAAGGTGAAACTTATAAAAATGAGAAAGCGCGTATTAAATTCTAAACTCAAATTACTGCTGCTAAGTTGCCTGATTGTCACTCTAATAATTGCCGCTAAACAGTTAAACATTCAGGGACTTTTACAAACCTCAGTTATTTGGGTTGAGAGTCTTGGAATTTTAGGGCCTATCGCTTACATAGTCATTTACAACTTGGCAACATTACTGTTTGTACCGGGTTCCCTACTAACGCTCAAAGGTGGTTGTTTGTTTGGAGTATTTTGGGGATCAATATATGTGCTAATTGCTGCAATAGTCGGAGCAACCTTAGCTTTTATCATTGGACGTTACCTGTCACGGGATTGGGTTTCTCAACAAATGGACAAACATCCTAAATTTAAAGCGATTGATTTAGCAGTTGCCAAAGAAGGATGGAAAATTGTCTTTTTGACTCGTCTCTGTCCCATTTTTCCCTTCAATTTATTAAATTATGCTTTTGGAGTTACACAGGTTTCTCTCAAAGACTACATATTAGGTTCCTTCGGTATTATTCCCGGTACTGTGATGTACGTTTATATTGGTTCTTTAGCTGGTAATCTTGCCATGATTAACACGTCTCATCAACCAATCACTCCAGAAACTCAAGTTTGGCAATGGATAATGCGAGTAGTTGGGTTGATTGCTACTGTTGCGGTGACTGTGTATATCACAAAAATTGCTCAGAAAGCATTAGCTCAAAGCGTAGCAATAGAAGAAATAACAACCCATGACAAAATTAACAATCATTCAGATATTTAAAAGTATTGATGCCAGAAACTTGCAGAAGTTTTTTAGCTTAAGTATATTAACATTACTGATATTGGCGATCGCTTTCTCATTCAACACAGAGTCAGCTTTAGCACAAGAATCTGCAAATCCAAATTCTTTCAATCCCCAAGCCATTTTACGCGACGCCTTGCAGTGGATTGATAGCCTGGGTGCGGTGGGAGCCTTAGCTTTTATAGCCCTTTACATTATCGCTACCGTCGCTTTTTTCCCAGGTTCTATTCTCACTTTGGGAGCAGGTGTGATTTTTGGTGCAGTTTGGGGTTCTTTCTACGTGTTCATTGGTGCAACCCTTGGCGCTACAGCTGCTTTCCTTGTGGGACGTTATTTAGCTAGGGGTTGGGTTGCTCGGAAAATCGCAGATAACAAAAAATTTGCCGCCATTGATAAAGCAGTAGGTAAAGAAGGATTAAAAATTGTCCTGTTAACGCGACTGTCCCCTATATTTCCTTTCAATTTGCTGAACTATGCTTTTGGTATCACAGGAGTTTCACTTCAAGATTACTTCCTCGGCTCTCTAGGCATGATTCCCGGAACCATTATGTACGTTTATATTGGTTCTCTTGCAGGTAATCTGGCCATGATTGGGACTGAGGCTCAACCTACCAACCCGACTTTACAATGGGTAATTCGCATTTTGGGTTTGATTGCGACAGTCGCCGTTACAGTTTATGTAACCCGGATTGCACGCAAAGCTTTAGAAGAAGAATTGTAGGGTAATTCGACTTGTGTGTACAAGTCGAATTACCCCCTTAGTCCCCCCCTTGCCAAGCTACGGTGTACACACAAGTCGAAAAAAGCTCGATTTCCCTTTGTTCTCTTGTTTATCTCGTTCCCAGTCGGAGACTGGGAATGGGTTATTAGAGGCTCTGCCTCTAGTCAGATATTGAGTCAGAGACTCAATGAATACATTCCCAGTCGGAGACTGGGAACGAGGAAATGCTTATCAAGCTAGGTTTTTAGGACTTGTGTGTACACTGTAGCGATGCATTGGGGGGAAAAAGAAATCTAGTTCCCCCTTTGCAAGCATAAAAATAAAAGACTGAGCCACCTAAATTAATCGGGATTCTTAATTTTAAAAGAGGTTTCGCCAATGACCAATTCAGATTTAGAAAGAGTTACAGTTCGTCCAATGGATGAATATAACCAAAAGTTGGTGTCTTACGTCCATCCGCCAAATTGGGTTAATCCTCAACCCGCAGATGTTTACGATTTGGTAGTAATTGGGGCTGGTACGGCGGGATTAGTGGTTGCGGCGGGGGCTGCGGGTCTGGATTTGGGTTTAAAAGTGGCGTTAATTGAAAAGCATCTCATGGGTGGAGATTGCTTAAATGTTGGTTGTGTACCATCTAAAACTATTATTCGGTCTGCCCGCATCGTTGGTGAAATTTGGGACGCTAAAGACTTGGGAGTTAATATTCCCCAACATGGTATAGATGTTGATTTTCCGAAAGTCATGGCCAGGATGCGGCGAATAAGGGCTGATATCAGCCATAATGACTCGGCGGAGCGGTTTCAAAACTTGGGTGTTGATGTATTTTTGGGTAGTGGTCGATTTGCAAGTAAAAATACTGTGGAAGTTGGCGATAAAACTCTGCGGTTTAAAAAAGCTGTAATTGCGACTGGTGCAAGAGCTGCACAACTATCGATTCCGGGAATTGAACAGGCCGGTTATCTAACCAATGAGACGGTTTTTTCCCTGATTCAACGACCGGAACATTTGGCGGTGATTGGCGGTGGCCCCATTGGTTGCGAATTGGCGCAAGCTTTCCGCCGTTTGGGTTCTGAGGTGGTACTTTTTCATAGCGGTTCTCATCTTTTGAATAAAGAAGATGCTGAAGCTGCTGAAATTCTCCAAAAGGTTTTGATTAACGAAGGAATTCGCGTAGTGCTGAATTCCAAGTTGGAAGAAGTGGTAACTGTTACTGAGGGAAAACGGCTTTACTTTTCCTCTAATGGTCATCGAGATTCAGTGACAGTAGATGAAATTTTAGTCGGTGCGGGGCGATCGCCAAATGTGGAAGGTTTGAATTTAGAATCAGTAGGGGTGGAATATGACAAGCGCCAAGGCGTAAAGGTAAATGATTACCTCCAGACGACCAATCCCAAAATTTATGCGGCTGGCGATATCTGCATGAACTGGAAGTTTACCCATGCTGCTGATGCGGCGGCGCGGATTGTGATTAAGAATACGCTGTTTTCTCCCTTTGGATTGGGACGCTCGAAACTCAGTAGTTTGGTGATGCCTTGGGTAACTTATACTGACCCAGAAATTGCCCATGTAGGGATGTATGAACATGAGGCGCAGAAATTGGGTATTGAGGTGACAACAATTAAGATACCTTTTAATAGTGTAGATCGAGCGATCGCAGATGGTGAAGAGTCAGGATTTCTCAAAATACACCATAAAAAGGGGTCTGATGAAATTATCGGTGCAACTATTGTCGCCAGTCACGCAGGTGAAATGATATCAGAAGTGACTACGGCAATGGTGAATAAAATCGGTTTGAGTAAGTTAAGCAGTGTAATTCATCCTTATCCCACTCAAGCCGAAGCCATTAAAAAAGCAGCTGATGCTTATCGTCGAACACTCCTGACATCAAATACCAAAAAATTGTTGGGATTTTTGACCAAGTTATCTTGACCAAAATCAGCGAACAGTTGTTTCACTGTTCGCTGTTATATCATCTCTAAACAGCTCGGAAGCGTTTAATCGCGCCTCCTATCAAGTCTGCATAGTACAGATTGCCATCTTTGCCAGTGCTGATTTGTGCAGTGACTCCTAGATTTGGTCTGTCTTGTGAGGAAGTAAACCGCTTAACTGAGACAAATTTACCCTGACTATCGAATTTCACAGCATCGATAGTTCCTTGACTGAAATCACCAATGAATAAGGCATCTTGATAGATTGAAGGGAACGTACTACCTCTGTAAAAGTCACCCATGACAATCGAATTGGAACCAAAATGCTCGTAAGTGTAAGCTGGTGCCGTAACCGTTTTGCCACTATTGTAAAAGTCTTGCGCTTGCTCTCGGTTGGAATAGTATATTTGTTTTTGGCTGACAATATTGCCATTTGCATCCTTGCCACCTTCATAGAATGGCCAGCCAAAGTTAGCTCCTGGTTTGCCGATATTAATCTCTTCGTAACTACCGAAGCCAACATCACCAATATAGGGGGTATTGGTTTTCTGATCAATTGTAAAGCGGAAGGGGTTACGCAAACCTAAGTTATAAACTTTGGAACTATTGCTATTGGGATCTCCGTTGTAGAAAGGATTACTTGATAAACCTTGACCAGTAATTGCATCAATCCGCAGGAGCTTACCAGACAGGTTATTGACATCCTGGACGCGTATTCCTCGGATATCTACCCCATTGTAGGAAATTCCATCTCCTATGCTGACAAACAGAGAACCATCAGTACCAAAGCGCACAGAACCAACTGAGTGAGATTCACTATCACTGGCTATAAAATCCTGGACATTTTGGACTTTATCGAGATTATTGATATAATCCTCCAAACTGGTAAACGGCTTACCAGTATCTTTGTTGAGAATTCCTGATGGTGCGTAGCCAAGTGAGACATTTGTGCTGTTGCCATCGGGACGAACAATATTGTCCCAAGTGCTATTTTTGCCTAGCAGCACAACTTCGCTGCCAGCAATAGCAGTAGTGTAATTAGTTTTGGCGTCAGCTGTCACTCGAATCAACCGTGCAGTACGATTCCCAAACTGATCGGTATTGTCCAATGTGCTATTGGGATTGTTCTTAGGATTGTTTGGATTGGTTTCTGGTGGATCGTAGGTAAACAATAGGTAAACGTAATTGTTGCCGGTTGCAGTTTTGCCAAAATCTGGATGTACGGCAATGCCTAAAAGACCGCGATCGCGCGTGTCATTTACCTGTCCAGAAATATTGATAAATGCTGTTGGCAATAATGTGCCGTTGTCTAAGACTCGCACTATTCCATTTTTCTGGGCAACAAACATCTTCTTCTGGTCAGCTGTCCAGTCAAAAGCTGTAGGTTGAGTTAAACCAGAAGCTACTGTATCTAAAGCAAAGTTACCAGGGTCGTTATCAATAATACTAATAGCTGTCTGTTGAGTAGCTAGCTGTACCCCAACTGCATTACTAAACCTCAAAGAAAATGCTTCATTTGGCTCCCCAACGTTGTCATTAATAATGGGGATAACAATGTTCTTACTGGTTTCTCCTGCTGCAAAATTCAAGGTTCCAGATCTATTCTGGTAATCAGATCCAGCTTTTGCAGTCCCATCCACGGTTGTGTAGTCCAGACGAGCAGTCCCCGCAGCATTACCCCGTGTAACTGTCACCGTCGCAGAACCATCACCCTCATTAACTATTGGCTGAGTGAAGTTGAGACTAGAGCTATCGTTATCTTGAATCGTAATTCCAAGAGTTCTTTGGAGTCCTAATGTTGACCCCACTGCCTGATCAATGACAAAGTTAAAGGTTTCATCTCCTTCTGCTAAAGAATCGTCATTGATGGGAATAGATACCTGTCTGCTGCTTTCTCCCGGCGCAAAAATAATTGTTCCAGCGCTTTCGACACCTCCACTTCCATAGTCAACTCCTTTCGTGGCAGTATTACCTATGGTGGCATACTTAATTGAAGAAGTGCTACTTAAATCGCCACTTCTCAGCAAAGTTACGGTTACACCACCAGCGCCTTCGTTCACAGTTGTGGAAGATGATCCTAAAGTGATGGTGGTCGCAAGAACTGGTGAATACAGTTGAGACTGAGGAATGATTTCCTTAGTCTGAGAAGCGCTTGACCAAGATAGTTGGGAAACAGCTTCGTATGTCTTATCGTAGTATTCGAGCTTAATATCATACTTTTGACCAGCAACCAGTGCGATCGAGCCACTGTGTTCTGTAGCTGATTGATCGACAAACTTGTTAATGATTTGTTGACCATTCACCCACAGTCGCACACCATCATCAGTAGTGGTATGGAAATTGTAAGTTTCGCTGTACTTGGCTTGTACCTGGCCTGTCCAACGCGCTGAGAAGGTATCTACACCTACGGATGGATCTGGAGAACCAAGGGCCCAGTTAA
>NZ_JBDNJQ010000026.1:0-62950 GCF_051172895.1 Nostoc sp. CALU 1950
CAGATCCCCGACTTCTTTAAGAAGTCGGGGATCTCGTAGCCCAGCAAAATTAATGCGATAGACCACTAAAATCTGTGGGACAGCAGTTGGGCAATTTGCTGATTAATAATTGCCACATCAAAACGCCGACTAGCCATAGTACGAGCATTATTGGCTATAGTTGCAGTTATTTCTGTCTCCTGAAGACAGGTGATAATTACTTGTGCAAGTTCCTGGGGTTTTCCTGGTGTCACTAGAAAACCATTAAGTCCATGTTCTACCAATTCCATTGCACCCCCAGCTTTTGCTGCAACTACAGCTTTTCCACATAGCATCGCCTCAACAATCACTCTACCAAAGGGTTCTGGGGAAGTAGAGGTATGTGCCACCAAGTCACAAGCTGCCATTAACTGGGGAATATCAGAACGAAATCCTAAAAATTTGACGCGGTGTTCTAATCCCAATTGGGCAACTTGTTGGTGTAACTTTTGGACGTAATCTTGTTCACCAAACAGTGCATCACCGACTAAAATTACAGTCACTTCTGGCGGGCATTTAGCAAGAGCATCAATTAAAATATGCTGCCCTTTCCAAGGTGCAAGACGGCTAAAGTGTCCGACTACAAATTTTCCTTTTAATCCTAATTGTTGCTGTAGTTGCTTAATTTCAGACTTATCAGTTTGATAAATTTTTGGATTAAAGCCATTATAAACAACTTCGATGATATCTGAGCGTCCTCCTGCTTGCACAAAGGCTATCTTACTAGCTTGGGAATTAGCAATTATTAATGATGCAAAACGATTAGCTAAGTTAACAGCAATACGAAGATTAGTTTGGCTAAAATGTTCTGGGGAAAGAATATCATGTAAATGATAAACCAGAGGACGACGACTGAAAAAACTTGCTAATGCTCCTACAACTAATGCTTTTTGAGTATTGGCGTATATTAAATCGTATTCACGAGCCTTTTTAACTACCTTAGTAATCAAAGGCGCAAGTTGTCCCAAACTCTTTAATCCTTGTACCAAACTGCTTTCTTTGCGAACTTGGATTGTTTGAGTAGCGAGAACTTCTACTGGAATATGATTTTGCTGTAGTAAATGTTTAAATTCTCCATCTGAAAATAAACCTACCAACGCGCGATCGCTATATGGTTTAGCAATATCTATTAAACATAATTCGGCACCACCTGGTTTACCACTTTGGTCTAAAAAAAGAATTCTCATAAAACCTCTATTTTATCTAATTTGACCCACGTAGCACCCCTAGCATCTCTTAAAATCACTTGTTTAAGCTAATAAAATATTGCGTACTTGTTGGGCAATTTGATTCCAATCGTAGTGTGTAGTTGCATACTGGCGACAGGCTTCTCGTGAAGGTATGGGGATATTTCCCAAAAGTGCTTGCTCTAATTTTTCAGCAATGGCTGAGGCTTCTGTAGAAGTAGTAATTAAATCGGGTGAAAATTCTGATAAAATTTCTGGCATTCCTCCAACTGGGGTACATAAAACAGGAGTACCACAGGCTAGAGACTCAACTATTACTAATCCAAATCCTTCAAAAGATTGACTAGGCATAATAGTCAATTCAGCAGCTTGGTAAGCTATAGGTAATTGCTCATCAGGTAGAAAACCTAAAAATTTAACGTTGTCATCTAGTCCTAATTCTGTAGCCTGTTGTTGTAGTGCGGCTTGAATGTGACCACGACCTGCGATCGCTAGCCAAACATCTGGTATTCTGGGCTTAATTATAGCCAGTGCTTGCAATAATTTGTCAACACCAGTTCGATGTACTAAGCGGCGGGATGTAAATATTATCCGGCGATTACTAGGCCAGCCTAGTTTTGCACAAGCTTCCTGGGGTGATAAATTTGGCTGAAACCAGTTAATATCAACTCCACCAGGAATAATATTAATTTTGCTCCACGGTACTTGATATTTATCATGTAGAATTTTACCAAATGCTTTGCTCAAAACAATGAAGCGATCGCAGCGATTATAAGTATTTTTTTCTATTAGCCAGTGCTTGATCAAAAGACTGAGGTTTTTATTAACTACCTCTTGCTGACTCTCAGAAGCCCAAGGGCCATGAAAGTTAAAAGTAACTGGTACTCCCTTTGGCAAAATATCTAAAATAGGAAAGCTATATAATGCAAAGTGGAGATTAATAGCATCTGGTTTGCTTATTCTTGTTTTCTGAAAATTACTGCGAATTGACCATAATCTTTGCCAAATAGGACTATCAACAGAAGCTAAGTTAGTCAGCTTAATGGTTGAATTTATTTCATCCTCTGGTAAACCGACTCCACATAATTCAACCTGGTCTTTATTTGCTGCTAATTTATGAGTTAGTTCATAAATATACCTTTCTAATCCTCCAGGACTTTTGGGAAACCAGCCTAATCCAAGGGTAAGAATAGATGCCGAACCTAAATCCTCTTTCTTATTTTCCATTAATATGTATCCTATAATTCTTGAGCATTTTTGAATAACAATATGAAAATTTCATGCTTTCGATGCAAAGAGAAAGATTGATATATTTCTCTACAGCGGTTTTTATCAAAATCTAAATCACAATAACTTCCGAATCCACATGACCAATAATATTTTTTATAGAACACCAATTTATAAACTATTTATATCCCAACGTCAACAAGGAATTAAAGCCTGTATTTTTATTAACTAGAGAATACCGACTACAACATATATGATACCTGGAAGTCAAGGAAGCTCAGAGGTATATAGGGAAAGGAAAAACCACTTAGAATAAATTAATATCAAATAATTTTGTATTAATGTTTACCATTTTTACTTGTAAAGAAGTAAAAAATAATACGAAGACTAAATATTAATGATTAATTCAAAACTTTTAGATGCGATATCCTTACATAATCTATATCTTACCCAGTTAAAAATAGTTATATTTTTGTACGGATTTTATAAACACTGATTGTATATAAATAATTAAAAGCTGAAAAAATATATGATAAATAAATTACTGACGAAGTTAGAAAAACTCCGTCGCAAGCTCAATCAGCACATCAAAAAATTATCTAAACCTAGATATTTACAAAAAAGTAAAACTTTTAATTTTTTACTCAGTCTGACTGTTGGAGTCATTGTTACTACTATTGGCATTACAACAGACTGGGCAACAACTGGAACACCCACGCTTACCTATAAAACATCGTGGATAGGTAATACTATTGGCAGTGGAAATCTGCGGATACAAAACAATATTGAAGCAATGTATGTTGCCTCTGATGGCACAGTTTATACCAACAGCCATTGGGATGAAGCGGGAACAGAAGCAGGAATATATAAAGATGCCAAAATTATTGGTGCCCTTGAAGATACTCACGGTTGGAGTCGTGGTGGTGGCAAAGCTGTAACAGCAAATAGTAAATATATTTACATTGCCATGACTCAAGGTTCGAGGGGCAATACAAAAGAAGATTACCCACCAGAAGGAACAACTTGGTATTCCGTTAGACGCTATGACTTGATAGGAAAACCTGCACCGTTTCCTAATGGGCGTGGTTGGGATAAAAGTATGTTGATTACCAGTACTAAAAGTGAAGTTACTGGATTAGCAATTTTGGGAAGCGAGTTGTATGTGAGTGATTTTGCTGCTAACCGGATTCGTGTTTATGATACTGATACGATGAAGGAACTCCGCAGCTTTACCGTTGCGAATCCCGGAGCAATAACTATTGATCCACAAAAAAATCTGTGGATTATTCAAAGTAAAAATGGTGGTAAGCCTGCGAAAATTTTACATTATTCCCAGAGTGGAAAGCAATTACCCCAAGAGATTGCAGATATTGTTGAACCAACTGCGATCGCAATTAATCATCAAGGTAAGCTGTTAGTGGCAGAAAATGGGCCGCGTCAGCAGATGTTGATTTATGACATCAAAGATAAGCCGGTGCAAACAGGTAGTTTTGGCTGTAAGGGCGGTATCTATGCAGGAGTTCCTGGTGAAGTTCGAGATTTAAAACTTTATGGACTTACCGGAGTTGGTACAGATACTTCCGGCAATATCTATATAAATAGTAATGGTTTCAACAAATCAGGAACAGATTTGCGGAAATTTTCGCCATCGGGAAAACTAATGTGGCGATCGCTGGGATTGATATTCGTCGATAATGCAGATGCCGATCCTAAAACTGATGGTGTAGATGTATTCACCAAACAAGAACACTATCTGATGGATTACAGTAAGGCTGCTGGTAAGCAATGGACTTACAAAGCCTACACTTTAAATGCTTTCAAATATCCTCAAGATCCACGTCTGCATACCTCGCCAGATGGAACCTTTGTTCGTCGCATCCAAGGAAAGCCGTTTTTGTTCCTTACAGATATGTATAACAGCTTTCTGCAAATATATCGTTTTAACCCAGACACAGATGGCAAAGTAGCCATCCCAGCCGGAATGTTTGTCGGTACTAATAGCGCAGACAAACCATTTATTAGCGGAAATTGGCCACCGCATCAACCAAAACAAGGGGAATGGATCTGGCGCGATCGCAACGGAAATGGCAAATTTGAAAAGGACGAATATGATACCAGCAAAGATTATCCCTATATCGGCGGCTGGTGGGTAGACAGCAAAGGAGATGTTTGGAAAGCTTTGCGAACCGAAGATGGCATTCGCCACTATCCTTTACAGGGAATAGATGCTAAAGGCAACCCCATCTACAACTATGGTTCGATAGAAAAGCAGACTACTCCCAACATATTTAACGACTTGCGCCGAATCGAATATTTCCCCGAAACAGATAGTATGTATTTGTCAGGCTTTACAGTAGATCACCCTGCATTTGGTGACGATGCGGGAGTTGCTGGATCTGAAATTGCCCGTTTTGACAACTGGAGTAAAGGAAATCGTACTCCCAAGTGGCGAATTGTGATTCCCTACGACACCACTGGCAAACGCGAAGTATCTACAGCGTCCATAAGTGTAGCGGGAGACTATATATTTGCTGTCACTGTTAAAACCGCAGAGGTATATGTCTACAATGCCACAACGGGAGAACAAGTACAACTGTTAAAACCAGGCCCAGAAGTTGGCAGCGAAAGTGGCTGGATTGATATACCATACGGTATCCGGGCTTTTCGTCGTTCAAATGGTGAGTATTTAGTATTTGTGGAAGAAAATTGGAAAGGGAAAGTGATTATTTATCGGTTAGCGAGTTGAGTCTTTACAGCAATTACCTGTAAGCTTAACCAAGCCACAGATCCCCGACTTCTCAAAGAAGTCGGGGATCTTGTTTATTCAGGATTGCTATATGTACAAGAATATGTGATTAAATGTATCGCAGATTTAATCAGATAAAATGCTCCATGCGTCGAGACTCAATTTTTTACAAACTGTTTCAACAATCCCCCACTCTCTTATTTGAACTATTGACAAATCCACCAAAAAATGCAAATGCTTATCGATTTGATTCGGTAGCCGTCAAAGAACCCAAATTTGAAATTGACGGAGTATTTCTTCTACCAGAAAGCGAGACTCCTGGGGTTGTATATTTCTGTGAGGTACAGTTTCAAAAGGATGAACAGCTTTATGAAAGAGTATTTGCTGAATCTTCATTATATTTTTACCGCAACCGCGCCAGATTTAATGACTGGCAAGCAGTTGTAATTTATCCATCTCGCAATACCGAACAAAGTAACATTTACCCTCATCGGGGATTGCTCAATAGTAACCAAGTACATCGGGTGTATTTGGATGAATTGGGGAATATTCGCCAATTACCTTTATGGGTGGCACTGATGGTACTAACTACGATAAAGGAAGAACAAGCACCTGAAGAGGCAAGGTATTTGTTAACAAGAACTGATCAAGAAGTACCATTAGCAGAGGGTCGCGTCATAATAGAAATAGTGACGACGATAATGATGTACAGATTTGAACAATTGAGCCAAGCGGAGGTAGAGTCTATGCTAGGAATAACACTACAGCAAACGAGAGTTTATCGAGAAATCAAGGAAGAAGGACGAGAAGAAGGACGAGAAGAAGGACGAGAAGCGATGGCTAATGCTATTTCCCGACTATTAACTAAGCGGCTAGGAAAAATGTCTGAGGAAATGCGATCCTCCATTTCTGCTTTATCTTTGCCTGTTCTCGCAGATTTGAGCGAGGCATTGCTTGATTTTACTACTTTGGCTGATTTGCAATCTTGGTTAGAAGGGCGAACAAATTAAACTACCTCTTGATGTTTTTGGCTTAGATACATCGCAATTCCTTTCTCGTAGTAAGCTGCTTCATTAATAAAAACAGGATAAACAGTAGACGTTCCTTCATAGAAAATATCTTTTCCTGCAAAAGTCAGAAACATTGGTTCGCCTGGATTCAGAGGTTCATAATCCCGAAACTGAAGCTGGGGATGAATCATGGCTTGAATTTCGCCGCGTGGGCGCAACCCGCCGTAGGCATCGCTTCTAGGATAATCGATCGTCTCAATGTATTGATAGAATGTAAGCGTGCTGTTTGTCTGCGGAATATTACCTTGGTTGCAACCTTCAAAATAGTCTAAAATTGCATACATAAGCTGCTCTGTTTGCTGAAATAATTCGGCGTTTAAGATATTCTGAGCCACAGCGCCAACTTCTATCACAAAACCCAATTCGCACAAAGAACGGAGAAAACCACCTTCTCTAGATTGTTGATTAATAAAAATCTTGACCATCGGATTTATCGAAGTCAAATAAGCACCTAACCGAAGTAAGAAAGGGTGCATATCACAAAAAATCAGACTTAAACCCATGTTGGCAGTTGTGCTGTGCAAATCAATAATTACATCTACAAAAGGCTGATTTTGCGGTTGCAATATCTGTTGAATTTCTTTTGCCCGCGTATCTTCATAACTTGAGAGTTGGGTATTTTGTAAGCTTTGATTAGTGAAGCAACGATTTAAATCCTTCTCAATGTATCGCTTGCCTTCTTCAATAGCTTTGAGATTGCCAAGTAATGCCAGAGTTTTAAAACTTCCTCTGTTGATTAAATTAGGATACTGCTGAAACTTTTTGACTAGATATACTCCTGTTAACTCATTACCGTGGTTTCCTCCAACGATCGCAACTCGTTCAATCTGACTCATAACAACCTCATATCTAAAAAACTTGTACGGCTGACACTATAATGCTTACCCTACGGTTATTGAGAATGGTGCAAGATAGAAGTATAGCTTCTGCTGGCTAAATCTTGTAAAAGACTGACGCGATGTCTACGACGGGCTACGCCTACGCTTCATGTTTGAGCCAAAATATGATAACTGTTAAGCTGTTGGTTTTGGCACAAAGGGGGAGGAAATTTATGGTGCATGATTTTCAAGCGGTCGCTGAACTTTACAAAAACGCTCTCCTCAACGACGTACTCCCATTTTGGGAAAAATATTCTCTCGATTGGCAGCAAGGCGGCTATTTCACCTGCCTCGATCGCGAAGGCAAAATTTATGATACAGACAAATTCATCTGGCTGCAAAACCGCCAGGTGTGGACTTTTTCTATGCTTTGCAACCAGCTAGAAAAACGCGAAAACTGGCTAAAAATTGCCAGCAACGGCGCTAATTTTCTCGCCCAACATGGCAGAGATAGTGATGGTAACTGGTACTTTGCCCTCACCCGTGAAGGAAAACCACTGGTTCAACCCTATAATATCTTTTCTGACTGCTTTGCAGCGATGGCATTTAGTCAATATGCACTTGCTGGCGGCGAAGAATGGGCAAAGGATGTGGCGATGCAAGCATATAACAACGTATTACGCCGCAAAGATAACCCGAAAGGCAAATATAATAAAACTTATCCTGACACACGCCCCATGAAATCATTGGCTGTACCGATGATTTTAGCCAACCTGACTCTAGAAATGGAATGGTTGCTGCCAAAGGAAACACTAGAAAATGTCCTAGCTGAGACTGTCCACGAAGTGATGACCGATTTTCTCGACTCAAAACGGGGACTAATGTACGAAAACGTTGCCCCTGATGGTTCCCACATAGATTGTTTTGAGGGAAGGCTGATTAATCCAGGTCACGGTATCGAAGCTATGTGGTTTATCATGGACATTGCGCGTCGGAAAAACGATACTAAAACTATTAACCAAGCCGTGGATGTGGTGCTAAATATCCTCAATTTTGCTTGGGATAGCGAGTACGGCGGATTGTATTACTTTATGGATGCAGACGGTCATCCTCCACAACAATTGGAATGGGATCAAAAGCTGTGGTGGGTTCACCTAGAATCTTTGGTTGCATTAGCGATGGGCTATCGCCTAACCGGGCGTGAGGTGTGTTGGGAATGGTATCAAAAAATGCACGATTACACCTGGTCACACTTTGCTGATGCAGAATACGGTGAATGGTTTGGCTATCTCAATCGGCGTGGGGAAGTATTGTTGAACCTCAAAGGCGGTAAATGGAAAGGATGTTTTCACGTACCGCGTGCATTGTACCTTTGTTGGCAGCAATTTGAGGCGATCGCAACTGGTTTGCAATAGATTTCTTACAAAAATTCATAGCTTTAACGTTACTTATGAATATTTAAGTTGTTGCGATGCCTGCGGCGGTAAACAACGCAGTCAGTTTAATCTCAACCAGAGTACCATCTGCACGGTTTAACTCATCCCAAATTATGATTTGATTAAAGGTATTATCCAAATAAAAAACTTTTAATATGAGAAAAGTGTTGCTGATTCTCCCCTTAGCTATTCTAGCTTTTGGCAGTGTAGTTGTTAATAGCCAAGAAACGTCCTCACCCAATACTTACACTCAATCTGTTACCCGTGAAGTTTTAGCGAGTGGTTATCCTACTCAAGATAAAAAGCAGATTCTTGAGCTTGTACGCTATACCATCGCACCAAGAGCAAAACTCCCTACTCATACTCATCCGGGAATGCAGATTGAACGAGTAGAGGCGGGAACCTTAACTTATACTGTTGTGGAAGGAGAAGCTAAAGTAACGAAAGCTAACGGCACAGAATTCATTCTTCAAAAAGGGAAAACTATACAGCTTACAGTAGGAGATTCTTTAGTTGAATCTGCCGGAATGGTTCATTATGGAGAAAACCAAACAAACAAGCCGATTATTCTGTTGTCTGCTTCTCTATTTAATGCTAATCAACCAAAAGCTATTTTAACCAATCCTGAAAACAGATGAATTTGATGAGAATTGCAGGTCTTATTGAGTTTCATTTTTATACATTTTTATTTTTAGGCAAAATCTAAGCAGTATTGAGTAGATAAGCTAATCATCATTCATTTTTCCAGACTTATTGGCTTGTAGTAAGGGCTTCAGCCCTGGTTTTATGCAACTTAAATGCTCATTAGCTTAGTAAGTCAAATTTTAGAAAAATACTGTCTTTAATGCTTGTTGCTAACTTAAGTAATCTTACAGTGGGGCAGTAATAAACAGGAAAGCTATAAAAGCAACAAAGCTTTGGAGTCACGAGCAAATGACAAGTCAAGAATCACCAGATTCTAACCAAGAAATCCTGTTGGAAAGATATCAAGTGCAACAGGAACTAGGCAAAAAAGTCGGACGGCGGACGCTGCTAGCTCGTGACTTACAAACTCAAGAATTAGTAGTGGTCAAAATACTGTCTTTTGGTAATGAGTTTGAATGGAACGACCTCAAGCTGTTTGAGCGGGAAGCTGAAACTCTCAAAGCACTCTCGCACCCAGCCATTCCCCGCTACCTTGACTACTTTGAGCTAGATTCACCCAACAGCAAAGGATTTGCACTCGTACAAAGTTATATTCCAGCCCAATCTCTAGAAGCACAACTCAAAGCTGGGCGTAGTTTCAGTGAAGAAGAAGTTAAGGAACTAGCAAAAGCCATTCTAGAAATTCTCAAATATCTGCATAGTCGTCAACCGCCCGTAATTCATCGTGATATCAAGCCAAGCAATATTCTCTTAACAAATCGCTCTGGTAATAGTGTGGGTGAAGTGTACTTGGTAGATTTTGGTTCAGTGCAAACCATCGCCAGAAGAAGTAGCACAATTATAGTAATGGGAACTTACGGCTACGTACCACCAGAACAATTTAATGGTAGAGCTATTCCTGCTTCTGACCTTTACAGTTTGGGAGCCACTTTAATTTATTTGGTAACAGGTCAGCATCCAGCCGATTTACCACTAACTGACTTGCGGCTTGAATTTGAACAGGTAGCCAATATTAATATTACTTTCAGCAGTTGGTTGAGGAGAATGACAGAACCAATTGCGAGTAAACGTTTGATTTCTGCTGAAGACGCTTTGCAAGCCTTAAACAAACTAGGAAATACAGTTCAACTTCAAAATATACAAAGTAATTTATTCCCTAGAAAACCTTCGGACAGTAAAGTTTTATTAAATAAGAATACTAACTATTTAGAAATTATTATTCCCCCAGCCGGTTTATTTAAAAGAAGGACTCTAATAAATTTGATATTATCTATACCAATTATGTTATTTATCCCTAATTTGTCAATTTTATTTGCAAGTATGAATGTTTTTTCATTAGTAGTTATTCTAATAATTTTATCCTTTGTAATTATGTTATTTATTTCTCTCTTCATAGGTATCATGGGTAAAAAGAAGCTTTATATTAATAATGAGAAAATTTTCCTGATTTATGAATTGTTTGGAATTAAACGTCTTCACCCATCTGCAACTTTGAGAAAAGATATTCTACGTTTAGAACGAAGTAAGGATACATATAATCAACCTTCCTTAACAATCTGGGCAGGAACCAAAAAATATGACATTTTAACTGGTGAATTTTATTTTTTTCCTGTCACTCCCCCAGAACTTGACTGGCTAGCTCATGAACTTAGCGATTGGCTAGGTTTACCAATTACTAGAGAGTAAATTACAAACTAAATTCGGCTGCACCATCCTCATCTACATCTACATCCTTACCCATAGCAGTAGGTTTAAATTTAGAGCCATGAATTAATTCACCAAACACAATCCCTGGATTTTGGTGAAGAATATTCAGCACACTCATAAAATCTCGCACAATTTCCCCTGGTGTCATTAATGCTTCTGCACCCAAGCGATTAATAATTTCTTGCACAAACTCTTTCAACTCACGATTTGTCAAAGTCTGTTCATAGCCAAAATTGAGTGCATGAATCTCAGCTAAACGTTGCAGAAGCGTCAATATTTCTCCTTCACTCAACGGATTTAGCCGAATCACCGGCCCTAAATGTTCTTGAACATTAGCTTGTGTGACGAAACGACTTTCTTTTGTGCGTCTTTGCCAAGCTTGGTCTGCAAAAAGTCCCCGTTTGGGGTCTTCTAAAAATTTAGTTGTTCCACCAACAACAATACCAAGATGTTCTGCTTTACATTGCATGGTATCGTTAAACATTGCGAGGAGTCGATTATAGTTCTTTTCCCGTGTGACTGTAGTAGATATTTGATATATGTGTACAGCTTCATCAACTAAAATTAACAGTCCTTTATAGCCAATCTCAGCTACAAATTTCGCAAACAGTTTGATATAGTCATACCAACTATCATCATCAATAATGACGCGCACTCCTAAAGCTGCTTTCGCCTCAATTTTAGTAGTAAATTCTCCCCGCAACCAGCGCATCGCCGCATTTTTTAAATTATCATCATCCATTCGATAGCCACGCCAATAAGCGATAATCACGCTACCAAAATCGAAACCGTGAACTAAATCTTCAATATACTGAACTACTTCCCTAATTTTTGATTCAACTTGGTCATCAAAACCATCGTCATTTGGACGCATTTCAGTTTCTTTAACCACTTCTTGTTGAATTTTATTAATCCATCCTTCTAAAATAGAGACTAAAGCACCACCATCAGGACGAGTTTTTGTAGCTAGGTGGCTCATTAATTCTCGGTAGGTAGCTACACCTTCATTGTTGCTTCCAGCTAATCGACGTTCAGGGGATAAATCAGCATCAGCTACTACAAAACCTTGCTCCATAGCGCGGTTGCGAATTAGTTGTAATAAAAAACTTTTCCCAGAACCGTAGTTACCAATTATAAAGCGAAATGCTGCGACACCTTCTGCAATATCATCAAGATTTTGTAATAGGCTTTTTAGTTCTTTTTCTCGACCTACTGCTATATATTCAACTCCCACTCTTGGTACTACCCCCGCACCAAGGGAATTGATTAAAGCAGTGGAGATTTTTTTCGAGATTTTGAGCTTTGCCATGTCTTAAATTTCACTTTATTCTAAACGCAGAAGCACGCAGTAGATAGATAAGATACATCTTCACCTTATACTAATCTGACGACGGCAATAATAATTTAATTTGACGAAGTATGTCTAGCCATGAGACTTTCATGCATTGCAATCATTTTTTTGACATGGATAATATTCTCAGGATAAACCTCTAGACTTTCCGAATCTGTGTTAATTATTAATTCACCAATAGTATCATTTGCCCGTTCATTTATAGAATCGATTAAGAGATTTGGCATAGTGATGTTTGCTTCGGCAATTTTTTTAATAGCAGCATTGGGATTATCTTGATCGACTATAGCTTTTAATACTTGTAGTTCGTATCCTGGGAGATTTTCTAAAAAATTAGTCCATTCTTCAGGTATATTCTCTGATGTATCAACATCCGAATTTTCTATGATTGCTGAAGTTTCCATTATTTCAGAAAAAGGAAACAATTCAGTATCTTCTTCTTGGGAATTATCCGCCAAAGGTTCTGGATTGAAGGTTTCTAGTTGTTGGAGTAATTCCCATACTTGATTTTGCAATGAATCTCGTTCTTCTTGCAATAATGAAATTTGCCCTTGCAACTGCTGTAATTCAGTTTTTTGTTCTGCTATTAGGGTTTGTGAAGAGTTCAGAATAACTTGGATATTTTCTCTTTCGGTTTTTGTCGCTATCAGCAATTGATTTTTTTGGGTTGTCTCAACTTCTAGCTCTTGAATTGTAATTCGTAGTTCGTATAGTTTTTCTTCTAATTGGGGTTTTAGTCTGCCTAAAAGAGTTAAATTGCTTTCAACTTCTTGTTTTTCCTGTTGGAGTTGGGAAATTTGACTTTGTAACTGGGCGATTTCAGCGCGAGATACATTACAATTTGACTCTAGACGGCGCTTCTCGGCTGTGAGTACAGAAAAAGCATTGTTCAATTCTGTTTGATTGTTCTGCAAGTTATTAATTTCATTTTGCAGGCTACTAATTTCGGTTTCTAATTGTTTTTTTTGTCCTGCAAATGTTCTTAATTCTCGATGTAGACTATCCCTTTGGTTGCGGCTTTCTATAACTTGATTTTGCAGTTGTTGTGACTCAGCGTACAATAAATTGTGATGTTCTTGGATTTGATTAACTTCCCTGACAACACGAGCCTTTAATCCCTCCATATCTTTAATTCGCTTGCGGAGAGAACCTAAGACAAACATTTCATAGTTTCTACGTCGCTTATCTATGAATAATGCTGTAGTATAGATAGTAGCAGCAGTAATTACACCTGTGAGAAAAGCTTTATTAAAATCCCAGCTTGGGACAAGGCTAAGACCAAAACTCACACTAAAGGCAACTATCACTAGTATAAATCGATTGCTGATCATTACTGATTGCATATTGCTGTTTTTTAACGTAGTTAAATTATCAGAATAAGTAGCTCTCATACTAATTCGTAATTCGTAATTCGTAATTAAAAAAATGCATCCAGACTAAATACTTAACAAAAGTGGTTTTTAATCTGTTTTTCTGTTTTGTGAAATAAGAAATAATTTCAAAATCTGGTAACATAGTCGTTCTGAAATCTGTAGTTTTAGTTACTATTACATAACATTGTTGTGTAAATAATAAAAAAGTGCAATCATTAATAAAATAATTTTAATACTAGGTGTTGGATGTATTGTTATTTGCATTAAAAAGTTTTAAATCTGCTTTTAAAAAATCAACAAACTGCCGTGCTGTCCGTCCAGAACGACCATTATGGCGAGTTGCCCATTGTAATGCTTGAAATTCCAAATCTTCTTGGGTAATATCAATAGCAGCTTGTGCGGCTAGATGTTGTACAATTTTTAAATAAGTTTTCTGATTAGCTGGTTCAAAGGTCAAGGTTAAACCAAAGCGATCGCTAAACGAAAGCTTCTCCTGCATCGTATCCCAAGCATGGATTTCCTCGTTATCCTTTGGTGCAGGTCTATCCACAAAAAACTCCCGAATCAAGTGGCGGCGATTAGAAGTAGCGTATACAACTACATTTTGAGGCCGCGCGGTTAAATTACCTTCTAAAACTACCTTGAGTGCTTTAAAAGCATCATCATCTTCTTCAAATGAAAGGTCATCGACAAAGATAATAAATTTTTGTGACACACCCCGTAAATGTTCCACAATTTCTGGTAATTCTTTTAAATCAGATTTGGCTACTTCCAACAAGCGAAGACTGCGATTGCTATATTCATTCAACAAAGATTTCACCAAAGAAGATTTGCCAGAACCGCGACTACCGTAAAGTAATACGTGCAGTGCCATCTCTCCTGATAATAAAAACTCTGTATTTTTCAGCAAAGCATCTTTTTGAGACTCATAACCGACAAGCGCACTCAGTTTAACCGGGTCAGAATAACGAATACCAATAAACTGGCCAGCTTGCCAGCGTAAAGCACGATATTCTGCAAATAAACCAGAGCCACATTGCCGATAATAAGCTGCTAACTCTTCTACAGCATCAGCCCAATTATCTAACTCTTGTAGATATTTAGCGAACTTTGTCTCTACTCCTACAAATTCTTGCTCTTTATACCACACTACTGGTGAAATCGGCATCTGAGTAACGCCTTGTACCCACTCACTCAAAGAAGCGCTACTACATTCGTAGAGACTTTGCAATATTTGTAAATCATGCTGAACTGCTGCTACTAAAGCTGGGGGTAAATCTTCAAATTCTCGCACTCCAGCCAGCCTTGTAAAAGGATTCTCACAGAAGAGAAGTTGAGTAATTAAATAATCTTCCCAGTTTTGATTTCTAGCGGCTAAAGCGTGAAAGTAAGTTCCGTAAGCTTGGAGACAACCTCGTGCATCGACGTTAGTGTAACGTATAGATTGCAATAGTTCCAGAAATGCCACCCCCACTTCGCCTTGCAGAACAGATTGGTGCAGTAAAAGTGAGGCTGCTTGGCGCTGGAGATATTGAACCTTTGTATATGAGGAAGTACTTGCCATTGGCATCGCTTGATTATCCATCAATCAACTGTGTGGTATAGCTAAATAGCTATGGTAAATTGTCTGCTGACCCTGGCAGTAAAGTCAAAGTCTATAGATGTTTTAACAATGAATTTAAGTATAGTTGCTGCTTTTGCCTACGGCATATTATCGATTCTTGGTGGCATTATTGGATACATTCAAGCTACTAGTAAAGTTTCACTCCTAAGTGGCAGCATTAGTGGTTTATTACTGATATTTGCCGCTTACTTTCAACTCCAAGGGCAAGCTTGGGGTTCAATTTTAGCAGTATTAGTT
Source organism: Nostoc sp. CALU 1950 (assembly GCF_051172895.1). Classification (NCBI taxonomy): domain Bacteria; kingdom Bacillati; phylum Cyanobacteriota; class Cyanophyceae; order Nostocales; family Nostocaceae; genus Nostoc; species Nostoc sp. CALU 1950. The sequence continues at coordinate 15,440 of NZ_JBDNJQ010000026.1, forward strand.
ACTGGCGTTTTAGTAGTATTCTTTGCATTTAGACTTGCAAAAACACGTAAGTTTATGCCTGCGGGATTAATGACGATTTTGGGTATGCTGGCATTGGCGGTGATGGTGCATCAAATTGTGGCTTTAAGGTAGCATCAGTCTCTAAGTAATAACCACCCTCCTGTTTTTTTGACATGGCATGACTTTCTTTGCCTTGAATCATACTAGTACATTTATATTACTATGACTTGTTACCCTTGCCTGATAACTTCCAGCATTCTCAAAGGAAATCAACAAGAATACCATCCCAACAAAAAGAGTGGCTGAGAATAGCCGTCTACCGATTTATTCATTAGTCATTGACAAAAGTGCAGTTCCATAAGATGCGCTCATGTAGCCTTTGTTTGCGATCGCTCATAGTCATCTACAATTTGTAGGTAACACAAATAACGCCATAACAAGGCTTTCAGGCACAAATTCTCAAATTTAAATAAAAAAATAATTACTAACCGCCCAAAAAGTCCGGTTTTTTTGGCTTGGTGATGATAAATAAAAGTAATAGCGTTGAATGCCATGCTTTGTCCTGCGAAGGATTACTGAAATTCTTCGCTGCTTTTAGAATGGCTACTGAACATCAAACAACATCTGTTGCCAATCAGTTTTTTGCTGGGGATGCTTCTCCGCCACAAACAAGGGATGGAGCTACATCAAATGGCTCTACCACAAAACTTACTCTAGAGTGTCTAAGTAACTATGCTGATAAAGTGTAAAGATGTCACTGGATTTGGGAGCAAATTTTAAAGCAATTATAAAGGAGTTGGTGCCATTTTGGCAGGTTTTTATCCAAAAGATGGGATATTAGTAGATTGTACAAATCTTTATTGTTATTCACACATTAGTGCAGCTTGGCGTAGATAACTATCCAGTTGAAAAAGGCTAAAAATAGGTGAAATCACCAGTATTCCTTCTGCCCTCTGCCTTCTTGCACTAGTTCCTATCTACGGAAAGCTGCTAAAACCAAGCAAATTTGACAAAGATAAGTTTAAGTAATTTAATGAAGTAGGAAATAATACATGGTATTATCACTGTCTTCTCATAACGTTATCCAGTATCTGCAAGACGCGGGTCTGTGTAGCTCAGAAGATAACCCATCAGACAAATCTGAGTTGCCAGGAAATAGTAAGAGCAATTTCAATTTAGTAGTGACTTTAGCAGATAATCGTAAACTGCTAATTAAACAAGAACGTAACGTTAACAACAATGACGCCGCGCCTCATGAATTGTTTCAGGAGTGGCTATTTCACCAACTCCTCCAACAGTTTCCAGTTCTAGGTAATACTTCAGCGATCGCACCATTGGTGGTGCATTTTGACGAAGAAAATTCCATTCTCGTCTGCAATTACCTGAGTGAGTATCTAGAACTTGCGACATTGTACCACAACAATGAGATTTTTCCACAAGAAATTGCTTCAGCTATCGGCACGACTTTGGCGGGACTGCATCGCGCCACCTACAACCGCCGAGAATATAAGGATTTTATGGCAACTGCTCCCCAAGGAGAGTTTCGCTATGGCTTTTACAATCCAGCCCAAGGGGTAGGGTCAATTGGGCCGGAGATTTTTGGGGCTATTCCCACGGATGCACTAAAATTCTATGTTCTCTATCAACAGTACGAGAGTTTGGAATCTGCGATCGCAGATTTGGCTTATGACTGGAATCCTTGCTGCTTGACTCACAACGACCTGAAATTGAGCAACATTTTGGTTCATTCCAGATGGGAGCAACTAGACAATTGTCTAGTACGACTAATTGACTGGGAAGCTTGTTCTTGGGGAGACCCAGCTTTTGATTTAGGAACTTTACTGGCAAGCTACTTAGGCATTTGGCTCAACAGCCTCGTAGTAGACCCCACCATTGAGTTAGAAGAATCTCTACATTTGGCGTTAACACCGTTAGAGATTTTACAACCTTCACTTATTGCCCTGATTAGGGCTTATGTGAATGCTTTCCCCATGATTTTGGAATACCGCAGTGACTTTATTTTGCGCGTTATCCAGTTTGCGGGACTGGCACTGATTCATCAAATTCAAGATATGATTACGTGCCGGAAATACTTTAATAATGCTGATATTTGTATGCTCCAAGTAGCTAAAAGTCTACTCACGATGCCGGAGCAAGCTGTACTGACAATTTTCGGGATATCAGAGTCCGAAATCCTGAATCCTGTAGCAAAGATTCATAAATTTCCTCAGCCTGTAAAAGAACAGCAATTACTTCGCATTTATTACGAAAAAACTCGGCTGCGTGGTTGTTAGTAATAGGTAGCAGAACAATTTAAAAAGAACACCCAATTCTGTATTCTGACTCCTAAATTCTATTTTGTTAAAGTTTGATTTCTGAATGGATTAATGCTAAATTCCTCTATCAATCAACCCCTAACTTCTCTATTTGATATTGCTAAGAATATCCAGATTGAGTCAAATTTTTGTATTTACCATCCCAATTATCAACCCTTTGCTCTACCGACTAAAATAGCCGACAGATTTCAGCAAAATTCCGTAGATTTACAACAGAAGTATCTGACTTTATTACTGCGAAATTTTCTCTATGGAATCTATTACAATGGCTCTCTGCAAACTACTTTAGCAGTCAATACTGATAGTACTAATCGCTCGCCAAAGGATAATTTAGCAGATAATTCCATTTTAGAAATTGACTGGGACTTTTACGAACAACTGCACGCCAGTAATCACGGCATAGGTTACTTTGACCCTCGATGGCAGGTGTTGCGGAAAGAACCTGATGGAACTATGGCAGTGACTAAAGGCGGTTTAACACTTTATGTTGAGCCAGACTGCCATCTAGAATCCAGTAAGAAATCTACCAAAGTGGGTGACATGGTAGCAATCTGGATGCCCAAAAATCGACTGCAAAACGGTTGTTACTTAGCAGTTAGCAATGTCGGACAGGAACAGCAAAGTAACCCCGATGCTGATTTAGGAGCAGGGCGAATCTACTTTAACTTTACGCCATCTGGTGCGATCGCTCTGATGGAAAGCTTAACACTGCAATTGAACGCAGCCTCAATTCCCTTTAGCTTTCAAGTTCTCCACAATCCGTGTGCATACGGACGTTATGATTCGGGGCTACTCTATTTTGAACTCCCCGACTATCCAGCAATTCGCACAATTCTTCAGGCTGTTTATATAGAAAATCAATCCCATTTCCAGCCCGAAATTCCTTTGTTTACCAAATTTTTAGCCCCAGGGTTAGGTTTAGCTGAGGAACCAATCCAAAAATTTGCCGCACAAGAAAGTTTTGGGATGAACCGTTGCCAAATCGTCGCTAATGCTTTGTTAGAAGCTTGGCAAAAAGGTAAGAATGCGATGGAAGAACGAATGAGGACGATTGACCAACACTTTGAACGGCATCTAATAGATTTACAACGTCCTTATCTCAATCCCAGTTCTGAAGATATATATAAGCCATTAAATTGATGGGATTGGGGAGATGAGGCGGATGAGGGAGAACTTTTCCCCAATGCCCCATGCTCAATGCCCCATGCCCAATAATCAATTCAAAATTCCACAATTACCGGCGTATGGTCGCTGGGTTGGGTTAATTTTCTGGGTGCGACATCGATGATGCAACTTTTAGCACGCTCATACAAGATAGGTGTGAGATAGTGATGGTCAATCCGCCAACCTAAGTTGCGACGGAAGGCGGCGGCGCGATAATCCCACCAGCTATAATTTCCACCTTCGGTGGTGAATTTGCGAAAAGCATCGGCAAATCCCAGTTTCAGAATATCCCGTAAGGCTTGACGCTCTGCTTCTGTTGCCATAATGTGATTTTCTGTACTCACCTGCTCGTGAATATCCTTGTCTTCTAAGGCAATGTTGAAGTCTCCGCACACACAAATTGCATGGTGTGACAGCACAAGCAATCGCAAATACTCATGTAGCGCTGTCAACCAGCGCATTTTATACTCGTATTTCTCAGTTCCTACTGCTGCACCATTGGGAACATATAAGTTCACAATCCGAACACCATCAATTACACCTGTAATCACTCGCTTTTGCTCGTCCCATTCGTGGTGTAAATCTGGCAAAATCGCCCTAAATCCGGTACTTACATTTAAAAGTGGCTGGCGGCTAATTATGGCTACGCCGTTATAGGATTTTTGTCCTGATATATAAAGGTTATAGCCTAATTCTTCAAAAGGCGATCGCGGAAATTCAGCATCCATAACCTTGGTTTCTTGCAAGCAGAGAACATCAACAGGATTCAGGGTTAACCAATCGATAACCTGTTCAAGGCGAGTGCGAATTGAGTTGACGTTCCAAGTAGCGATTTTCATTAGTTAGTTATCAGAATTTTTGTAAATTGCTAATTACAAATTATGTAATTATTGTACAATTAGTTAATATTTATAATTCCTGTTCATTTCCTAATTGCCCTTAAACACAGTTTTAATTATTTGATCCTATTGAACATTTTAGTATTGTCAGCTACAAAATATTCAATTTTGTAAGTTCTGCTACAAAATATTTTACTGCATTATGATCCCCAAGACAGATGCAACAAGTAATAGATTAGCTATAGGTTAGAAGTATAGGTCGGGATTGACTTTCACCAATAGTCCGTTAGATTTGTCGGTAGAAAGTTTGCGGTACGGTTAACTATTATTGCGCTTTTGCTAGCCTGTTAGGTTAATTTAAATGTCAAAATAGTAAGTACAAATGCTCTTTCCTTATAAAATAATGATGTAGCTCATTATTGAGGATAATTTCATAGACTGAACCAAAAAAACGTATGAAAATCGCTCAAGTTGCCCCCTTATGGGAAAGGGTTCCACCTCCTAATTATGGAGGAATAGAACTGGTAGTGAGTCGCTTAACTGATGAACTTGTTCGTCGCGGTCACGAGGTAACTTTATTTGCCTCTGGCGATTCTCAAACTTTGGCTAATTTACAAGCAGTTTATCCGCGTGCATTGCGCTTAGACCCAAATGTGAAAGAGTATGCAGTGTACGAAATGCTAGAACTGAGCCAAGTTTACCAACGTGCTGCCCAATTCGATATTATCCATTCTCATGTAGGGATTTCGGCACTACCTTTAGCGAATTTGATAACAGCAACTTCTACAGTTCATACGCTGCATAATAATTTTACGACTGACAACCGTCACGCATTTAGCTACCACCAAAAGCAACCATACATCAGTATTAGTAACTCGCAGCGTCAAATCGATCTTAATTATATTGACACGGTTTATAACGGAATTGAGCTAGCAGATTACCCATTCGTAGCCCAACCGTCAGAACCTTCATATCTGGCATTTTTAGGTCGTTTTTCACCAGAGAAAGGGCCGCAACATGCGATCGCCATTGCTAAACAGAGTGGTTGGCGCTTGAAGATGGCAGGAAAGGTTGATGTTAAAGACTCTGAGTTTTTTGAACAAGAGATTGCCCCCTACATAGATGGTCAACAAATCGAATATCTCGGCGAAATTAATCACGCCGAAAAAACTGAACTTCTGGGCAATGCTGCCATAACTCTTTTCCCCATTAATTGGCAAGAACCTTTTGGCTTAGTAATGATTGAATCAATGGCAACTGGGACACCAGTGATTGCCATGAATTTCGGTTCCGTACCTGAAGTGATTGCTCACGGCAAAACAGGTTTTATCTGCAAAAGCTATGCAGAAATGGCAGCAATGATTCCACCAGCTTTGGAACTCAATCGTCAAACCTGTCGAAAATATGTGGAAAATAACTTTAGCGTTAGCCAAATGGTTAACGGATATGAAGCTGTTTACAGACAAATTATTAAAGACCGCATAGAATCGAATGGCCGCATTCATGCAGCTAACATCCAGTTTTAATAACTGCTTTTTTTACTGAATTTAAAACAACAACTTTTTTTAGGAGGACATTGGTTATGAGTACGAGAGCCAACACCTGCCCATGCTGCGGTGGTTCCCTCCTGCGTCATGCCCGTCATGGTGAACTATATTGGTTTTGCCTGTCGTGCCGACAAGAAGTACCGCTATTAACTGTTATTCGCTTGCCTAATGTGGAAACCCGGAACACTGGAGTGGTTCCCCAGCCAGCGGTGAATACCTAGTTTTTCATATAAAACCTATTAAAAATCAATACTGATTTAGTTTAGACCTATCAATTAGCTGCAACTGTTAAAATCGGATGTAGCTAATTGATAGGTTTAAAGTTTTGTTAGCAGCCTTACTTTATGGGCAAGAAGATTTACGCTTAGAGGAAGTTGCTGACCCCACTCCGGCGGCTGGCGAAGTTGTAATCCAAGTGGGGGCAGCAACAACTTGTGGTACAGATTTGAAAGTTTGGCGGCGTGGTGGTCATGCCAAGATGCTGAAACTACCGACACTGTTTGGTCATGAAGCTGCTGGGCGAATTGTTGCTTTAGGTGCAGGGGTGACAAATTGGCAAATAGGCGATCGCATCGTCGCTAATAATTCCGCTCCATGCATGAAGTGTTTTTTTTGTCAACATCAAGAATATTCGTTATGTCCAAATTTGACCTGGAATAATGGTACCTTTGCCCAATACCTGAAAATTCCTGCACCGATAGTAGAGCATAATTTGTTGCAGATTCCCGATGAGTTGCCGTGGGAATTGGCAGCCATGACGGAACCTCTAGCTTGTGTATTGCATGGTGTAGCGCGTTCTCATATTAAGCCCAAAGATAAAGTAGTCGTCTTAGGAGATGGGGCGATTGGGCTAATGTTTGTGGCGGCGTTGAGTGAGAAAGCTGAGGTTTTGCTGTGGGGAGGTAATAACCACAGGCTAGAAATTGGTCAGAAATTGGGTGCAGCCCAGACTTTTAATTATCATCAAATCTCGGATATTCCCAGTGTAGTGAAAGAACTTACCCAAGGATGGGGCGCAGATGTGGTGATTGAAGCCACTGGTGTACCAAGTGTGTGGGAAACTGCGATCGCCTGCGCTCGTCCTGGTGCAACAGTTAACTTATTCGGTGGATGTCCACGGGATACCAGCATTACTGTGAATACAGAACAGCTACACTATAGCGAACTTACCATCAAAGGCGTGTTTCACAATACACCAGAGTATGTGCGATCGGCTTTATCACTCATAGCTAGTCGTAAAATTCCCTTTGAGTTACTTATTAGTGAACAACGACCATTAAAAGATTTAGAACAGGTGTTTTGTGAGATGAAAGCGCGTAAAGTAATTAAGGTGGCGATGATTCCTTAGTATTTTGGCAGCCAATTCTTCAGGCACACTACAATAACTAGATATAGCAACACAGACTTAGGCTAAATTACTATGAATCCTCAAGTCATTACCCCAGTATTGATGATTGAGCCTTCATCATGGCTACGTTCTGGCATCACAATTGAAAAAGTTGATAATGTTAACCTTGCTAAGTTTACAGATGAGTTACATACTCGTCTAGAAGAATTGCTTGAGAAACGAAAAGCTGGATTGCTGACTCCTGAAGAAGAAGCCGAATATGCTGGAATTGCTGAACTAGAGCGCATCCTAACTTTTGTTAACGCTAAACTGATTGCCAATCGTGGGTGTTAAAGATGGCACTCGGCAGTTTGTGCGCGAAAGAGCTAAATATCTGTGTGAATATTGCCACTCTCCAGAACGCTCCAGTTCAGATCGTTTTACAATCGATCATCTTGTTCCACAATCATTAGGTGGTTCAGATGAAGCTGACAACTTAGCTCTAGCTTGTCGTCGCTGTAATGAGCGTCGTTACAACTTTACAACTGGCGCTGATACTCAAACTCAGCAACAAGTCGCCTTATTCAATCCTCGTCAGCAATCGTGGGTAGATCACTTCATCTGGACAGGCGATGGACTAAAGATTGTTGGCAAAAGTGCTACAGGTAGAGCAACTTGTCATCGACTAGATATCAATGATGAATTTCACAATCAAGGATTTATCCAAGAATCTAGGCAGTTATGGATACAAGGAGGGTGGCATCCACCTGTAGACGATCCTCGTCTTTGATGCTTGAACTAGCGATGTCTATAGCTGCCAACATCGTGCAACAAGAATAAGACAACGATCTCCTATAAAAAGGTATGGCGCAAAACCACAATTTGAGTCATTATCATCTTCCATCTTGTAGAAGATAATCTCGTCTCCTAACCAAGGTTGCACAGACTTGAGCCATATATTAAGTGCTTCCTCTTCTGACTCATCTGGACGGAATGTATCTTGCATCCAAATTGCAAAATCAAGCGCCTCAAGCACCTCGGCGGCATCTTGCATATCTTCCTCAGTCCACCATTCAGGTAATTGGGAATAATCATAGTCATTTGGATAAAGATTTCGGCAAAGTGTCAATAAATCAATAATTTCAATTTCTCTAGTCTCTTCGTCACAATCAAACAGGGTAAAGTCTTCAGGTTTTGTAAAAACTCGAATATCAACCACTCCGTGGTTCCAGGTTTTTCTGACACCTAGCATTAAATCTAGAGAATTTTGCATTGCTGCATCAAAACCAAAGTTTGGAATTATGTATGTATTGCCAATTTCGATAGCCTCATTCACGTAGGATTTAGCAGTTTCACCATGCTGCTGAATTAGTTTTTCCAAATTGATCATCTGTGATGTTTTCTTCGTCGGCACGAGATCCGTAGTACTCCTTCATCCACTGTTTCTGAATAACTTCGTTGGAAGGTTCATCAGGTGGTAGATTTCTCCTAGCTAAATTCCAGGGTGTCTCGGCATGAGTCATCTGCTCTAGTTCATAAGCATCGCAGGCAAAGTACTCTTGTGCAACCTCATCTAGAAACTCTTGAACCTCTTGGGATAATTCTGGGTTAGCATCTTCTAAAATTGGTTACCATCCAAAAAGTCTATACTTCTGGTACAACGCAGGTATCACAGGCCCATGTATCCAGGCTTGAAAATCCTCTGGGAATAAAGGAGTGTCATTGAGTGCAAGATGCCAAGCCTGAGCATAGTAAACAAGCTTTTGCAGTTTTAGATTACTGATAAAAGAGCCTGTTTCATTTGCTAACCAGATAAAGTAATCTGCTACGTTAAAACATGACAACACTATAACCACCCCCTTCAGTCTGCTAGATAATATATCAACTTCCAGACTTATCACAGCAAGAGCTATGAAGAATTTCTTTGCGCCTTATAGTTTAATTGTACTACTTTAAGTTTCTACTTAGTGACTTTTCGATTTACTGACATTAATCTTTTCTAGCTGCTAAATGAGCATAATCTCCCAGGCATTGAGACTTTTGAGCCTCAGATTTTAAGTTAAAAAGCCACATTTCTATCAATCCAATGATGACACTTTTGCGCCATAGTGCTTTTCTCTGATCTGTCCTAATTCTTTGCGATTTATCAAAATAAGCTTCCATAGAAATATCTGGCAATAATTGTAAATTCAAATCACGCATTATTTTCTGCCGAAATTTTAGATGCGATCGTAATAGTTCTTCAGGAGTTACTCTTTGTTGAACAACAATTATCCCCCTTGGGAGGCGTAAAAAGGCATAGACAATAGCGAGATTAGGAGAATTATCTCTAAAACTAACTGACCATTCTTGCTCTAAACCACTGCCAATAGCACAAAACACGATTGAACGCCCAGGTGTTTGTATCACTTCTGCAAAACAAAGATGTTTTGGATGGCAAAAAAGTCTAGCGACAGTAAGGGTAGATTCTGAGAGTTCTAAGTCACTAATTCTAGTGAAACCGATGGACTCTAAAGCATTCGTGTAGTAATTGAAACTCTTAGTATCTATTTGAGATAGAGCTTCTAACTGTGTGGGGACAAATTTTAATTTGCTAGAAATATTTGAGATAAATAGTATCTTTACAACTACCTCAAAGAATAGAATAAGTGGGAGTATATTATTAATAAGTATATAACAGATATTTACCGGAACAAAATTTAGACTTAATAGATACAGGAGTATTATCTTAGCGATAAAAGCGTTCCAAAGAAACCAAAAGCTAAAAGCATAGATATATGTACTTGTTTTAGTTTTCATATCTGGATATATTTGGGAATTTAACTGCAACTCGCTGGTAGATAGTCCGATAAATTTACTATCACTCTATGTATGGTTCCCAAAAAATGAATACCTCAAACATGAGAAAACAAGATTTACTACAGATCCTTTTCCCAAAACTACGGTAGTGTACACAAGTCCTAAAACCCTAGCTTGATGAGGCTTTCCTCGTTCCCATGCAGAACATTTTCTACCGCGAAATAATCTGCGATCGCTTGTAAATCACGAGAAGCAGGGAGTGAGATAATGTACCGATTCATTCCTAAGCCTCTTTTGCTTGCTTCAACTGTGTTAAAAGCTGATTTACAAAAGTTTCACCATCAATTCCTTCTCCCTTTTCAAGTGATGCTATCCCTTCATCAATCTTGGTGCGAGTTTCTTCTAGCCATACTTGCTGAGAAAGAGTCTCTTCTGCTAAAAGGCGTAATGCAGTTTGAATTACTTCATCAACATTGTTAAATTTACCTGTTGCTAGTAAAACTTGAATTATTTGTTCTTGCTCTGGGCTAAATGTAATACTCATAACGATTCCATTCCTTGGCTTTTTCTATGATAAAGCGTTGATAAGTAAGATCCCTGATGTCTTAAGTTAGGTTGACGCTTGAAATAATCTTGCTGAAAAACGGGAAGACTATGGTTACTCCCTAATGGGGAAATTCCCATGAAAATCCTGAACAGCAAAATGCTCAAAAAATCTCTGCTTAACTATTTAATTTTGCCTTTATCTTTAATGCCTTGGCTGTGCGTAGGAACGCTTTTTGATTCCCAAGCTAATGCTTTACCAGGGCAAAGTACAGAAGAAGTAGGCACCTGGATTAAAGCACATCCCACACTCCGCCCCAGAAGTGGAGAGCTATTATTTGTACAAAAGAGTGATACTGCTGCCCAACGATTCACTTTTCAAGCGTCGGTATTGCCTCCTGGTAGGGTGGAGTTTTCCAAAGACCGAGGCAGAATTCGCTCTGAACGCATTGCTATGTATGATGCTATTAACGGCATGACATTTGAGCGCCTTCAAGAATCCTTGCGGGTAATTTATGGCTTAGAGATTTATCAAGACTACGATCGCGCCCAAGTCGTGTATCAATATCCCAGCCAAAAGGTAGTTAACTCAGCGCGTCTAGCCAGAACTCCGATTCGGGAAGCCTTGAAGGGAGAATTACGAGTAGGCGATCGCTATGTATATTGGGTGGAAATTGCCCAACCCAAGACTGGCAAAGCTTTTACTGGTCAAATGACGGTTTTGCTTAAAACTGACCTAGACAAATTAGAAAAGGAACTGCAAATTCGTTAATGGGCATTGGGCATTGGGTATTGGTTATTCCCCTCATCTCCCTCATCCTTTTCGTTGAAAGATTACTGCATCCCTATCCTACAACTTCCCCAACTCCATCTGAGCTAGGGTTTGCCATGTACCCGAAAAGATACTTTCAGATGCTAAGGAAATGCGTAGCAAATCTTCTTTCAGAAGTGGCGGCCAATCAACCCCGGCTTTACGCCCTGCGCCAAATAGCTGTTGCGCCTTAATACTTAACTGATAAAGGGCCAAAGCCAGTTCTCGGTCTAGGCTCTTTGCATCTTTGAGGGCTTCAAACACCACTTTCAATGCTAACAAAATCGAAGTGATCTGACCGGGTACCGGTGGTTTCCCCTGTTTCATACGCGTTAACAGCGCATCTGGGTTTTCCTCGGTTGTGATTGTCTGATCTATGAGGAGTTTCCGAGCTGTTTCGTAATTCATGTAGCCAGTTTAGCGTACATTTTACTTCAGCAGGAATACTTAATTAAAAAGTCATAGAATTGGCTTCTAGTTATTTCTAGCAATCTCTTATGATTTGTGAAAAGATAAGCGTGGGGAAAATGATCGGGAATTTGCGATGCTCTAGGTTAACCAGATAGACTGAATATAATATCTTTGAAAAATACACCTTACTAGGAATCAACAACAAAATGATATCGTCAAATTTACTAGAAATTGAGCGTTCCATCCTTGCCTTGTCTGTGGAAGAACAGCTTTGGCTGTTAGAAAGTATTGCTCGACAAATCCGAGAAAGTGAGTATATAAAAGATAAATTACCTGATGCGAAGAATCCAGAAGAACAACTGGAAGTGATGCCTTGTGAGCCAAAAATTCAAACAGAAATTTCCCTTATAAATGATGAATTTGCAATTTCGGAAATACTCTGAACTGTAGGAGTAAAATTTATGAGATTGCCAGACTTGAACAGTCAAATATACAAGTTATCTGTGAGCGTTCCCTTACAATTGCTGACTGCGATCGCTCAAAAACATAGCTGCGATCGCAGTCTCTAAATTGAGCATTTACATAGAAAAACCAGTGTTAAACAGTAATAGTCACAACCTTCTATGTCACCTAGATAGCCAATTTTTTTCTTTTTACACGGAGAAGTAGCGATCGCAAAATCAGATTATTACCCATAAAATTAATTTGGCACTTTCGATTAACAGTTAACATTTCGTTATAGATTGGCTCTATTTGACGGTACATAGTTACCAATCAATAAGTAGCATAGATAACTTTCTCATCTAGTTTTGTAAATTGACTTTTGTTTCATCTGTCTTTACTATTCAACCCCGTCATGGTATATCACTGGGATAAATACGCTCCTTTGATGTTGCTGATTAATAAGTCAATGGGACAATCGCGCAAAAACAAATATCTTGGGTGCTTATTACATTGTTTGAAGTTATGTAGCCTTTTGATTACGGCCTATCAACCACTGCGGTAGACTATGCGTTGATTATGATTCTTTCGCAGAGAAGAACACTCGAAAGGAGCCGTTTTTTCAATGTCTCATACCGTAAAAATCTACGACACCTGCATTGGCTGCACCCAATGCGTCCGCGCTTGCCCTACTGATGTACTTGAGATGGTTCCTTGGGATGGCTGTAAAGCTGCTCAAATTGCCTCTTCACCCCGTACAGAAGACTGCGTGGGCTGTAAGCGCTGCGAAACCGCTTGTCCCACCGACTTTTTGAGCATCCGGGTTTACCTGGGCGCTGAAACAACTCGCAGTATGGGTCTAGCCTACTAAAAAGCTGAGTGCTGAGTGCTGAGTGCCGAGTGTTGAAACAGAAAGAAGTAAATCAAAAAAACAATTTCTTGATTCTTCACTCGGAACTCGGAACTCGGAACTCAAGACTTTGAAGCTTCTCAATAGCAAGCAACTTTAGCATCGTAGAGTGGACACTGCCCGCTTTACGAAATTGTAATTTTAGATTGGGGATAAAATCTCTGGGTATCTAAATCCTAAAAGCCGTATTTGTACCGTTAGGTCAAACGCTGACGGTGCATTCACTGTCAAAGCCCAAAATTCATAACAATACCTAGTGGTAGAGGGAGTAAATTACTCCCTTTTTTCTTTGCAAAACGTCGAGTTTGTGGTAAACACTATACTGGATTTAATCATCCTGAAAAAAAGTGGTGTGAAAAATGTGCGGAATTGTTGGATATATAGGCACTCAAGCGGCGACAGACATTTTACTGGCTGGGCTGGAAAAACTAGAGTACAGGGGCTACGATTCTGCTGGAATTGCCACTATTTGGGAAGGTGAGGTAACTTGTGTACGGGCAAAAGGCAAACTTCATAACCTGCGTTCTAAACTGGAACAAATAGAAACCCCTGCCCAAATTGGTATTGGTCACACACGCTGGGCAACTCATGGTAAACCAGAAGAGTACAACGCCCATCCCCATCTGGATACGGCAAAGCGAGTGGCGGTGGTGCAAAATGGCATTATCGAAAACTATCGCGAGTTACGCGAGGAACTCAAAGCAAAAGGACACGAATTTCGTTCTGAAACCGATACCGAAGTCATTCCCCATCTCATCGCCGAATTTTTAAAGAATCTTCCTCCCTCATCTCCCTCATCTGCCTCATCTCCCTTCTTAGAAGCAATTCGCCAAGCCGTTAACCACTTGCGCGGGGCGTTTGCACTTGCAGTTATTTCTGCTGACTTCCCTGATGAATTGATTGTTGTGCGCCAACAAGCACCTTTGGTAATTGGTTTTGGCCAAGGGGAATTCTTTTGTGCGTCTGACACGCCTGCGATCGTTTCCTACACCCGTGCGGTGCTACCTCTGGAAAATGGCGAAATTGCCCGCCTCACACCTTTGGGCGTTGAGATTTACAATTTTGCTGGCGACAGGTTGAAAAAACAACCCCGGCTACTCAACTTCAATCCTGCAATGGTTGAGAAGCAGGGCTTCAAACACTTCATGCTCAAAGAAATTCATGAGCAACCAGGGGTAGTAAGAGCTAGTTTAGAAGCATACTTTAATCCAGGCGAATCTATCGAATCCCCAATTAATCTTGGTTTACCGACAGATTTATATACCAATTTAGAACAAATTCAGATCCTCGCCTGTGGTACTAGTTGGCACGCAGCATTAATCGGAAAATATTTAATCGAACAATTAGCAGGAATTTCAACTCAGGTACATTACGCTTCTGAATATCGCTATGCACCATCACCTTTGACGGCGAACACGCTGATTATTGGTGTTACCCAATCAGGTGAAACCGCTGATACCTTAGCAGCTTTGGCAATGGAAAAAGAACGTCGCCAGGGGAAAGAACCTAAATATCAAGCGCGACTACTGGGCATTACCAATCGCCCGGAAAGCAGTCTTGGTGATATGGTACCGCATGTCATCAGTACCCTAGCGGGAATTGAAATTGGGGTAGCGGCGACAAAAACTTTTACTGCCCAACTGATGGCGTTTTATGCTTTGGCATTGGATTTAGCAGCTCGTCGTCAGACAGTTTCCAAAGACACATTAGAGAAAATTATTAACGGGTTGCGGCAGATTCCCAAAGAAATTGAGGCAACTTTGGAAAGTCAGGAACGTTTAACCGAACAGCTAGCCCACGAATTCGCCGAAACCCAAGATTTCATTTTTATAGGTAGGGGGATTAACTTCCCGATTGCTTTGGAAGGGGCATTGAAATTAAAAGAAATCAGCTACATTCACGCCGAAGGGTATCCGGCTGGAGAAATGAAGCACGGGCCCATTGCACTATTAGATGCGAAAGTACCAGTAGTTGCGATCGCAATACCTGGTAGTGTTTATGAAAAAGTAATTTCCAATGCCCAAGAAGCCAAAGCCAGAGATTCTCGGTTAATTGGTGTGACTCCAGTTAAAGATGGCGAAGCTGCGGAAATTTTTAACGATCTTCTTCCCGTCTCTCATGTGGAAGAATTACTTTCTCCGATTCTGGCAGTAGTTCCTTTGCAATTATTGGCTTATCATATTGCCGCCCGTCGCGGTTTGGATGTCGATCAGCCAAGAAATTTGGCCAAGTCGGTAACAGTAGAATAGTATAATTTTATACTTTACACTTAATGGTAAAATGGCTTTTGAAGAAGTGCGATCGCTTGCAGAAGCCATTTTTAATTATTACCTATCAGTTTTCCATTACTCTTGCAATTCACACCCATTTACTGAAAAAGTTGCGGTTCCAAAAAAGCCTGCAATACTCCATACATCTACCTTGAATTTTAAGAACCTATGCTTACTCAAGATAAAAAACAACGCAACTGGAAACCCATTATCAAAGCATTTGAGGCTGTCCTTGGTAAAAATGGTGTGGTGCAACGCCGCGAAGAACTCATTACCTATGAATGCGATGGTTTAACTGGTTATCGCCAACGTCCCGCTGTGGTGGTGTTACCCAGAACTACAGAACAAGTTGCCCAAGTTGTGAAGGTATGCAATCAATATTCTATACCCTTCATCGCCCGCGGTTCTGGTACTGGTCTATCTGGTGGCGCTTTACCTGTTGAAAATTCTGTTTTGATTGTTACTTCATTAATGCGGCAAATCCTCAGCATTGATTTGGAAAATCAACGCACAGTTGTACAACCAGGGGTGATTAATAGTTGGGTAACACAAGCCGTCAGCGGTGCTGGTTTTTACTATGCTCCTGACCCCTCTAGTCAAATTATCTGCTCTATTGGGGGCAACATTGCCGAAAATTCTGGTGGCGTACATTGTCTCAAATATGGTGTCACCACTAACCACGTTTTGGGATTAAAAATTGTCACCCCAGAAGGAGAAATTATCGATTTAGGCGGACAAATTCCAGAAATGCCTGGTTATGATTTAACAGGTGTTTTTGTTGGTTCTGAAGGCACTTTAGGAATTGCTACGGAAATTACTTTGCGAATTCTCAAAAGTGCAGAATCAATTTGTGTGCTGTTAGCAGATTTTACTAGTATTGAAGCTGCCGGGGCAACTGTTTCTGACATCATCAGTGCCGGAATTATTCCTGGTGGTATGGAAATGATGGATAACTTCAGTATCAATGCAGTTGAAGATGTTGTCGCAACTAATTGTTATCCCCGCGATGCTACTGCTATTCTGCTCATAGAAATTGATGGTTTAGAGGTGGAAGTCGTAGGGAATAAACAGCGAGTTATCGAAATTTGTAAAAAGAATGGTGCGCGTAATGTCACTTCCGCGACTGACCCAGAAACCAGATTGAAATTATGGAAAGGACGCAAAGCTGCTTTTGCTGCTGCTGGACATTTAAGCCCAGATTATTATGTCCAAGATGGTGTAATTCCTCGGACTCAGTTGCCTTATGTTCTGCATGAGATTGAGACATTAAGTCAACAATATGGTTATCGCGTTGCTAATGTATTTCATGCTGGTGATGGCAATCTTCATCCATTAATTCTTTATGATAATTCTGTGCCTGGAGCATTAGAACAAGTAGAAGAAATGGGTGGAAAAATCCTCAAACTTTGTGTCCAAGTTGGTGGTAGTATTTCTGGCGAACATGGCATTGGTGCAGAGAAAAAGTGCTATATGCCACAGATGTTTAGCCCAGTTGATTTAGAAACTATGCAATGGGTGCGGCAAGTTTTTAATCCCAAGGGGTTAGCAAATCCTGAAAAGATATTTCCCACACCACGCACTTGCGGTGAAGCAGCAAATGCATCAGCTATCAAACAATTTGAAGGTGTGGAAAGATTTTAAGAAGAAAGAAGTCAGGAGCGGAACTGGAGACCCCGAAAGCTCCGGTCAGAATTCAGGAGTTAAGAGGATGTTTGAAAAGTCCTCATAAAAGTTCTATATCCCTCTAAATCCACCATAAAAAGGGGAAGTTTGATTAGGCTTCCCTTTTTTATGGTGGTTAGGGGTATGAAATAGTGCCTAAAGTCACAAAAAAACACTTTTAAAAAAACTTCTAATAGTTAGGAATTAGGAGTTATCATGTTTAGGAATAGTTAAGTATATTCATGAACAAAATTGCTCCGTATTATTTAAATTATTCTGAATTCTGAATTCTGACTCCTGAATTCTTAATCATGATTCCTTTACATCATCCGGAGGATTATAACTTTATTTTGTAGTTATATATATTCCGATCGTACTAGGTCACGCTTACAAATGAATCGGGTTGCTCGCCGTTGTATTTCTTACTTTCTATGTTGGGGATTAGTAGTCACTTTAACAGTTTTTTCATTCTCTTCACTGCCAGCTTATTCCCAAAAAGTAATTCCTTTAACTACAGAAATTCGCGGCGTTTGGCTCACTAATGTTGCTAGTGGTGTACTATTTATTCCTTGGGGTATTAACCGTGCTATAAATCAATTGTCGGCTCTTAATTTTAATACAATTTATCCTGTAGTTTGGAACCGAGGACATACTTTTTATAAAAGTGCTGTAGCTAAAATGACTACAGGCTCGGAAACTCAACCTTTGCTCAATTTCATGCACGGTGGACAGGATGTTTTAGCAAAGATCGTGACACTTGCTAAAAATAAAAATTTGAGAGTCATTCCCTGGTTTGAATACGGGTTTATGACGCCGCATTATTCACAATTAGCAAGGCGTTATCCTGACTGGTTGACAATTGGGCAAGAAGGTATAAATTCTATCCAAAATGCTCCACCAGAAGAAATCGACAATATTTTAGTAACTAAGCTGGCCTGGTTGAATCCTTTACATCCACAAGTGCAAGAGTTTATTCAAGAGCTAATTTTAGAAGTCGTCAGAGATTATGATGTGGATGGTATTCAGCTTGACGATCATTTTGGGATGCCTGTACAGTTTGGCTACGATCGCTTCACTATAGAACTCTACCAGCAAGAACATCAGGGCAAAAGTCCCCCTGGTGATCCTTTTAACTCAAAATGGATGCGTTGGCGAGCAGATAAAATTACGGATTTTATGGCAGAAATTTATCAAGCTGTCAAGGCTATTAAACCTAAAGTTAAAATATCTTTGTCTCCCAATCCTCAAGCTTTTGCCTACAAATACTATTTACAAGACTGGGAAAATTGGATAAAAAAAGGTTTGGTTGATGAGTTAATTTTACAGGTATATCGAAATGATAAAAAGTCTTTTATCGCTCAACTAGAACAACCACCAGTGAAATTGGCTCAAAGTCTAATTTCTGTAGGAATTGGGATATCAACGGGAACCGTGCGTAGTCCGGTGAAAATCGCACAAGTGAGAGAACAGGTTCAGGTAGTGCGCGATCGCAATTTTGATGGTATCTCCTTTTTTTACTGGGAGAGTCTTTGGGGTTACATCGTACCAGAATCACCCCAACAACGACGCAAAGCTTTTTTTGAGATGTTTAATCCTAAAACTGTCAGACTATTACCACCAAAGAAACTTTGATGCCATTTGCGCCTGGAAATACTAGATTTGGCTTTGCATTGCTGTGGACTTTAGCTACTTTTGGCGGTTTTTTATTGAGTTTACTCTTAATTGAAGTCGGCGAAAAACCTGATATTGGACTGGTAGAGGCTGCTATCGGCGGATTTGCGATCGCACTTCCTCAAGGCTGTCTTCTAAAACAACCTATATTTTGTATCAGGTGGATTTGGTCAAGTCTTTTGGGTTGGAGTATTATCACCGTTATCGGTATTGGTGCTATGGGTTGGATTGTACCTAGCACTCAAATTCTCCCTCAGAGAATCCTGTCTGGAGCAATTTATGGTGCGCTTGGCGGCTTCGGAATTGGATTGGCTCAATGGTTGGCAATTCCCCAGTATCAGGCGTGGCGATGGATATTAGTCTGTTCGGCAAGTTGGGCTGTTGCTATCCCTGTGGGTTCTACTATCGGGATGCTTTTGCACCACTGGACGCAGTTATTCTTCGGCGAAGTCATAGGATTAGCCATCACTTGGCTGCTGGTTGGTATCCTCACAGGGATCAATGCTCACAAATTGCGATGACTGCGGCGGGCTATGCCTACGTAAGCTCCTCTACTCTCTTTATTAAGAATAATAAATTTAATTCACATATACTGATACTTGCACTTAGATATATGCAAAAATCGTTAAAAACCGTTAAAAATCAATTTTAGGAAGTTTGCCCTAACCTGCAAATGTATTTTCGCCTTCAAAAAGCAGGATTTGTTAAGCTGACTCCTATTTAGCTTTCCTAGATTTCTGACAAGAAGTAGAGAAAGATCCAAATTTCAATGAGCAACGGCTGACAATACTTTGCTATAGGCGCTAAAGTGCATCTACTACAAGCTTAACGATCAGAGAGCGCCTAGAAGAGTCAGTAATACAAGAGTGGGACTCTCGCATGAATAAAAATCCAGCAGAATCAACTATGGAGTTGACAAAATTATCACCACCTCAGATTCTCTTCGGCACAGAAGTAGATGAGAAAAGTAGTAGTGAGCAGTTTCTACTAAGCATGTACGATTCTGTGCAGGCATCAATCTTCGTAGTTGATGTTCTGGAGGACGGAGATTTTCGATATGTGGCACTTAATCCCACTCATGAGCGGTGGATAGGCATTTGCTCAGATGAGCTTCGGGGCAAAAAACCAGAGGATATTCTCTCTCCCATCGATGCCGCAAGGGTGCGTCAGCATTATAATGACTGCGTGCTATTTGGCAAAACTATTTCTTACGAACAATGTTTGCAATTCCAGGGAATTCCCACTTGGTGGAGTACGACTCTGACGCCACTACGAGATGCTAACTCTAGGATTTATCGACTGATTGGTACTAGTAGCAATATCACCTCTGTTAAGCAAGCAGAACAAGGGATTAGATACCAGGCTGAACGAGAGCAACTGCTAGAAGCGATCGCTGGACGAATTCACCAATCTGTAGAATTAGAGACAATTCTGCATCAGACTACAATTGAACTGCGGCAGTTTTTGAATTGCGATCGCGTGCTAATTTATCGCTTCCAGACTGATGGCAGTGGAGTAATCATTGCCGAATCAACTGTCGCTGCTGATGATCTTCTGTTGGGAAAAAACATCATCGATCCCGGCTTCAGTGGCAAACATCCAGAACACTACGGACGAGGTTGTATTCAAGTCATCGAAGATATTGATGCAGCCGGATTGCATCCTTGCCATATAGATTTCCTGGCATCTTTGCAGATTAGAGCCAATCTAGTCGTGCCGATTTTCAAAGAGCAAGATATGTGGGGGCTATTGATTGCCCAGCATTGCCGTGAATCGCGTCAATGGCAACAAACGGAAACTGACTTGCTAAAGCAGTTGGCAACTCAAGTCGGCATTGCTGTCCAGCAGGCAGAACTTCATCAGCAGATCAAGGATCTCAAAGCTAAGATGGAGTTGCAGAAACAGAAGCACATAAATCAGTTGCAGCAGGTGCGAAACTTTGAAGCCTTGGTGCGACGCATGACAGAACAAATCCGCGACAGTCTGGATCAAACTCAGGTGTTGCAGACTCTCACGCAGGAATTAGCAGAGTTACTCAATCTTGATTGTTGCCAAATCGAACTCTATAGCACCTGCAAAACCCTGGTAACTGTTACTTACGAGTACACCAAAAACTTACCCCAGTTTCAGGGATTGACCAGACAGATTGCAGACCGTCTTGAAGTTTATCAGCCGTTGTTGCAGAAACAAACTTTGCAATTTTTGGAAATTGTGCCTGGATGGCAACCAAACTTGTTAGTTATGTCCCAGATGGCTTGTCCAATTTTCGATACTCAAGGGATTTTGGGAAATATTTGGTTGACAAGACCATCACAAGAGGCCTTTGATGAATTTGAAATTGAGCTAGTGGAGCAGGTAGCAAATGAATGTGCGATCGCTATTCGTCAAGCCCAGCTTTACAAACAAACTCAGACACAGGTAAAAGAACTAGAAAAATGCGATCGGCAAAAAAACCAATTTCTCAGAACTTTGTCTCAAGAACTGCGGACACCAATAACTAGCATTAGCCTTGCAGTCCAAACCCTTGAAAGTGTCCTCACCCCGGCAGAAATATCAGAGATAGAAATAGTTCCGCAACTATTGCAAATTCTACATAACGAGTGTGGACGAGAAAGCAAATTAATTAACGACCTACTCACACTCACATATCTCGAAGCCGAACCCGATCCCCCAACTTTGATTGCCATTGACTTTCAAAGTTGGCTTCACCCAATTATCGAGTCTTTTCGAGACCTCACCAACTGCCAGCGACAGCAATTAAACCTGAGTATTGATCATGCGCTGCCGCCTTTGGAAACAGATATCACTGATTTGGAGCGAATTGTCACCGAACTGCTCAACCATGCCTGCAAATACACCCCAGCAGGCGAATCCATTACAGTTTCGGCTCACCTGATAGGGAATGCAGTAGAGCTTAATATTACCAATTCTGGGATAGAGCTTACCAGCAATGAACTGTCACGGATTTTTGAGCCTTTCTATCACCTTTCCAAACACGATCCTTGGAAACATAGCGGCACTGGACTGGAATTGGCATTAGTGCAGAAAATGGTCAGACATTTAGGCGGCTCAATTTATGTAGAAAGTGCAGCAGGTCAAACCACCTTCGCTGTCAAATTCCCCTTTTAACTGTTTTTTGGTGCGGCACTAGCTAAATTGTCAGAAGTTGTGCTACTATTGTTATTTGTGTGGGTGACTAGCTCAACGGTAGAGCAGTAGACTCTTAATCTATTGGTTGCGGGTTCGATTCCCTCGTCACCCATCCTTTCTAGCCCTCCAAAATTTACCCTTGCCTAAATCGAGCAAGTGCCACGCTCGGAAAGCCCCTATTTTTGGGGATAAACACCACTAAAGCTTTGACTAATTTAACTAAAAACCCCTCTGGTCTTTTGGCGGTCCAGTGGAATTTTTAGGTTTTCCACTGGACAGCAAATTATCAAACAGGAGTCAGGAGTCAGAATTCAGGAGTCAGAATTCAGAATGAATTCTGTATGACTGGTGGATGAATAACCGGGTTTAATACCTCCACCAAATCGTAGATTTGGTGGTCAACAAGAAAGTCGCGGGTCTGAATTCAATACTGCTCGGTTAAGCATTTTTAACTCGGAATAGGGTTTGGGAAAAGGTTAAAGGTTAAAGGTTAAAGGTTTTTTCTTTCCCCTTTCCCCTTCCCCTTTTCCCCTTAACCGACAAGTATTGGGTCTGAATTCCCTACTGATTAGATTCTGACTCCTGAATTCTGACTTCTGAATTCTTCTTCAACATATCTTCAGGTACGGTTCCCCAGTCGAGAAATCCCCCCTGCGATCGCTACCTACCCAAGATAAGACGCGGTAAATTAAATATGTAGCCTCTAAAAATAAATGCTACGTAAATGCTACAAACTCGCTTGCTTGTTACGGGCTGGCGTTAGCGACATACCGCAATACTCCTACCAGCATGGGGAGAAATCATAAAAAATTCCGTTTTCCAAGCGATTGTATTATGCGTAAAAAACTACAACAAACCATCAAACCGCTGTTAAAAACCTTCTTAGCCCTAAGCTTAATGTTAGCTTTGGCTCTTGGTCACGCCGATGGCGCATTAGCAGCCCGCAGTGGGGGTCGCATCGGTGGTGGCTCCTTTAGAGCGCCTTCTAGTCGCACCTATACACCGCGAACTTATGCACCTCCTGGTGGGGGCGGATACTATCCTGGTGGTGGTTTTGGTGGTGGCTTTGGCTTTCCCTTCCTGATTCCCTTCTGGGGTATTGGAGGAGGATTTGGTGGTCTATTCTCCATCTTAATTTTCTTTGCGATCGCTAATTTCTTATTGCAAACTTTCCGCCGTGTCTCTAGCGGCGAAGCTGGAGAAGCAGATTACAGCAGTAACTCTCCGGTTTCTGTAACTCGTTTGCAAGTAGGTTTGTTAGCTCAAGCCCGTGAATTGCAAAATGAACTCAACCACATTGCTGAAACTGCTGATACTAACACCCCAGAGGGTAGAGCAGAAATTCTCCAAGAAGCCAGCCTAGCTTTACTCCGCCATCCCGAATACTTTGTATATGCAGGTGGTGGCACTCAACAAGCCAGTTTGAATTCAGCTGAGGGTCAGTTTAATCGGCTGTCACTGGCAGAACGCAGCAAGTTTAGCGAAGAAACTCTTTCTAACGTCAACAACCAGCTAAGAGAAGCCCTTGCCAAAGATGCTTTACCCCCGGCTGGTGAACTCGACAACCCCACCCGCCTATTTACCGAAGGCCCTGGTGAATACATTATCGTCACCTTACTGGCGGCGACATTAGGTAAGTTTGACATCCCTACAGCGATTAACAGTGCTGATGATTTGCGTCAAGCTTTGCGCCAAATTGGTAGCATCCCTAGCGACAAGCTTCTAGCAATTGAAGTTCTTTGGACTCCGCAAGCTGAAAATGATACCCTGACATCTGATGATGTGTTGGCAAATTATCCTGATTTAAGACTTGTTTAATCTCTAAAAAATTTCGCGCTTTACTGCTAAGAAATAATTTGGCATCTTGGCGAAACAAATAAATTCCCCTTTGAGGGCAATAACTAGAAAACCGTTTGTCAATGACAAGCGGTTTTTTGTAGAGCTTATATAGCAATCCGGAATGATTCATGAAAAAATACTGAGATGAATTGGGAAGCCCCGTCCGTCTTACGGCGTGGTAGTTCACTCAGTAATCAATATGTATTATAAAAATTATTCTTAGTCAAAACTTTGGTAGTATTATCAAAATGCATTATACGCAAAGCGTTATCTTATGCCTAGTGTTGAACCCGAAGAAAACCGAGAGCATCGCATTAAAACAGAAATCATTGTAGATGCTGAAGACAAAGAAGACCGGGCTATGGGTTGGTACTATTACCTCGAAGAGACTCTGAATTTTCCCTTTCTGGCTAAATGGACTAAGAAGGGACGCAAATCAGGTTCCGTCGAGGAGAAACAAGTGGAAGTGCTGGGAATGGCCCCAGATGATGAGTGCTTAAAAGATATGTTGGTAGAAGTGGCTTACCTTAATGGTAAGGATGAAGATGTATATTCTGCAAAGTTATCTGAAATAGCAGCCATTGATGCTGATAGTGAAACTCAAGAAGCGATCGCAGACTGGCTCTATTGGATTGCTAGAGGGTATAAGTTTTAAACTCTAGGACAAATACCGAATGACGCGGCAGGGGTTGCCAGCAGCGACAACATTCTCAGGTATGTCTTTGACAACTACACTGCCAGCACCAATAGTTGTATTATCACCAATAGTTACACCTGGACAAATAATTGCACTGCCACCAATCCAGACATTGTTACCAATGTTAATTGGGGCAGCTAATTCTCTACCAGAAAGACGAATTTCCGGCTCTGTTGGATGATAAGCAGTATAAATTTGTACATAAGGAGCGCACAAGACATTTTCACCAATGTGAACTGGATTGCAGTCTAAAATTACACAGCCATAGTTCATATACAATTTGTCGTCAGCGAAAATATTACTGCCATAGTCACAGTGAAACGGCGGCACAATGAATACTTTGTCACCAATGTTTCCAAATAATTCTCGCAAAATTTGCTGGCGTTGCTCTTGCTGTTCTTCAGTTGTAGAATTGTAGCTTCGCAGCAGACGACTAGCTCGCTTATTTTCGGCAGCCAATTCTGGATCTTCCGCCAGATATAATTCGCCTGCAAGCATTTTCTGTTTTTCGGTTTTTTCCATGACAGACTTATTTGAAGTGGCAACAAAAATAACTATTTAACTAAATATGGCATAAGTAGCTTTTCCCTGCCTTTTAGCTCGGTACATCGCAATATCAGCATCTCGCAGCAAAGTAGCAGGCTCCTCATAATTACTAAAATTCCAAGTAATACCAATGCTAGCTGTAGCAGATAATTCATACCCATTCAGGTTAACTGGCGATCGCAATGAGTCTTGAATACGTTTAGCGACATTGGTGGCGTCGCTAATGTCTTTAATATCCTCCAAAAGAACAGTAAACTCATCTCCACCAAATCGTGCTACAGTATCGCCACTGCGTAAACACGACTCTAAACGTCTAGCGATCGCTACTAAAAAATCATCCCCTATTCCATGCCCAAAGCGATCGTTAATCTCTTTGAAGCCATCTAAATCCAAAAATAAAACTGCAAAATAATAATCGCTTCTGCGTTTGCTACGTTCAATTGTTTGTCTGAGCCGATCTAAAAATAAAACCCGATTCGGTAATGCTGTTAGCCCATCATAAAACGCATTACGGATCAGTTGTGCCTCTGTCTGCTTGCGTTTGGTGATGTCTTGAAAAACTAAAACTGCGCCAGTAATATTGCCTTTTTGATCGCGGATGGGTGCAACATTATCCCCAATCGCTATTTCTTTACCCTCTTTGGTAATCAGTGTACAGTTTTCTGGTAAATTGAAAATTTCACCTGCTTCCATTACGTATGTAGCTAAATTTTCAATTGTTTCTCCTACATCTTTGTTAACTAAGTTAACGACTTCTACTAAATCTTTATCTAATGCTTCACTTTGCTTCCAACCAGTTATTAGTTCTGCAATGGGATTCATCATTTGAATACAACCATTTGCATAAGTCACAATCACTGCACAGCCCATACTGTTAATAATTGCTCCTAGCCTCTGTTTTTCTTCGTATAATATTTTTTTGCTCTGATGTTTGTACAGAGCCATTTCAATGGCAAAATGTAAATCACTTTCAATAAATGGTTTGACTATGTAACTAAAAGGCTCACTTAGCTGATTTTTATGTAATGTTTTATATTCTGAACGCTCTGTTAAATATACTACAGGCACATGGAAGTGATTCTGGATAATATCCGCTACATGCACACCATCAATTTCCCCAGCTAGGCAGATATCAATTAATACTAAATGTGGATGAGTTTCTGCTACCTTTTTTATTGCCTCTTCACCAGACTTAGTTATTTCTGAAACTGAATAGCCTAATTTTTGTAAACTTTTTCTAATATTTGAGGCTAGGACTTTTTCATCCTCAACAACTAGGATTTTTCGGGCGAACATGTTAAAACAACCTGTTTGCTAAGGTTCAGATTTTTATTGTGGGTGTCAAACTCAATCAAAAAGTCACTATCTTATCATAAACAATCTCTCACCTAACCTGTTTTCTTGCTTGATATAAATACTGACTAACGATCAAATAGTAATATTATTAACCTCCCATAATTTCTGTGCTTGTCAAAGCTAATTTTGATTATTTAATGCGGCTAATATCATGTTATTAACATCAAATGTATAAATTACCATATAATTACCAGCAATTCAGAACTGATTTTCAACAATATACAATCGTTTTTTTAAAGCAAAGTATAGATAGCAAGTATAGTATTTATGTAAAAATTAATCAAGAATAAAAGTTGATATAATCACGATATACTACTTTTATATAAGTTGAGAAACTTAATAAAGTGTGTTGTATGTAATACAATAATGTGCATCCATTCAATTGCTACTAAAAATTAATCATTATCTGGAATTAAAGAATTTAATACCGCTTTGGCTACAAATGGTTTTTGTCTAAATCGGGATTTAAATTGCCGTCTGAAACTGTCTTAAATTTTGAATGATAAGTTAAACGATGTTACTTAGAACTATTCATCGCTTCTGGTTAATGCTTAATCACAAATCCTGCGATCTGAAAATATGCAAGTTAAATGCTCATCAGCAGATCGCGGGATTTTTTAGTTTTTTGAGAATGAGTGGGTACTGGAGGGAATGGCACTAAGAAAAGGGAAAATCATTGAGGCAGCAGGGGTGCAGAGGAGCAGAGGAGCAGGGGAGAAAGAAGAAGTTTAAGGTATACGAACGGATATTTAAAAATTCCCCTCTGCACCCCTGCACCTCTGCAATCCTTACGCTGCCAACCCTTCAGCTTAACTTAGTGCCATTCGGTACTGGAGGGTATAGCAGGAAAGATTCTCTTTGTGAGATCCTTCCACGCTCCACCTAAACCCCCTTTCTTTGTTGACTTATAGATATTGAGAAAAAAACACGTTTTGTGCTTTAGAGATTGGACTTACTTTTAGTCAGTTCAATGCTAATTTTGCCACCAAAGTCTGGAATAGGCGCAGCAGGTTTGCTGAGAGTGACTTGGACTTTTGTTACACGATCGCACTCTTGGAGAATAGAATCTGCGATCGTTGCTACCAATTTCTCTATCAAAGCAAACTTAGACGTTTTGACCAGATGTTGTATCAAGCTAATGACGCTGCGATAATCTAAAGTGTCTTCGATCGCGTCAGTCTTGGCCGCTGTGGAGATATCCAACCATAACCTCACATCCACCTCAAACCATTGTCCTAGCACCTGTTCTTCCGGTAGATACCCAGTGTAGCCATAGCAGCGAATTCCCGTTAAATGAATGCAGTCCATAAAAGTTTGAGAGCAAATTGGGCATTTTGTAGAAAGTGGAGCAAGTTTCCTTAGGGATTTTCTTTCCCAGAAACTCGCGTGACGGTGTTGGGTTCCATCACCGCATTGATGGATTTTAAATTGAATTTCCCTAGACGAAATCTAAAATTTAAGATTGTTTTATAGCTATGTCTGATTTAATGCCGATCGCCTTTAAAAATGTTAATCAACTTTGGGCTTATATTTTAACAGAGACGCTAAAGCGGTTGGGATTGACTTGTGCCATCATTTGTCCTGGATCACGATCTACACCCTTAGCGATCGCATTTGCTCAACAAGCACCTGAAATTGAAGCGATTTCCATTCTCGATGAACGTTCCGCCGCCTTTTTTGCTTTGGGACAAGCGAAAGCAACCGGACGCCCTGTGGTATTAGTTTGCACCTCTGGTACAGCAGGAGCCAACTTTTATTCAGCAGTCATCGAAGCGTCATATAGTCGCGTACCACTGTTGATATTAACCACCGATAGACCCCCAGAATTGCGAGATTGTCACTCTGGGCAAACTATAGATCAGTTGAGATTATATGGAAACTACCCAAATTGGCAAACAGAGTTAGCCTTACCCTCCGCCGATTTGGGAATGCTAGCTTACCTGCGACAAACGGTAATTCATAGCTGGGAAAGGGCGCAAACTCCTACAAAGGGGCCAGTACATTTGAATATTCCCTTTCGCGATCCCTTAGCGCCTCTGCCTGATGGAAATGATTTGAGTTATTTGCGATCGCAGTTTCATCCAGAAGACTTCTTCGCAGGGATAGCAAACACTACCCCATTCCCCATTCCCCATTCCCCATTCCCCATTCCTCAACAATGGAAAGAATGCGATCGCGGTATCATCATCGCAGGTGTTGCTCAACCGCAGCAACCAGAAGAGTATTGTAGAGCGATCGCGCACCTTTCCCAAACTCTCAAATGGCCTGTGCTAGCTGAGGGACTTTCCCCAGTCAGAAATTATGCCGAACTCAACCCTTATTTAATTTCCACTTATGACCTGATTTTGCGAAATCAGCAACTAGCAAAGCAGCTAGCGCCCGAAATGGTGATTCAGGTGGGAGAAATGCCTACGAGTAAAGAACTGCGTACCTGGATAGATGCAACGCAACCGCGACGATGGGTAATTGACCCCAGTGATCAAAACCTTGACCCTTTGCACGGGAGAACGACGCATTTAAGGATATCTGTAGAAGACATCAAAGTAGAGGAGGGAAATTTATCTTTCTCCTCAAAATATGTGCAGCAATGGTGTAATGCGGAAACTAAGGTTAGGTTAGCTGTTGATCAGACGATGGGGAAAATAGATGAAATCATTGAGAGTAAAGCAGCTTGGTTAATTTCTCAGATTTTACCGCCTGGAACGCCTCTGTTCATTGGCAACAGTATGCCTGTGCGGGATGTGGAATATTTCTGGAAACCGAATAATTTAGGAGTGCGATCGCACTTTAACCGGGGTGCAAATGGCATAGATGGCACATTATCCACAGCTTTAGGAATTGCCCATCGCCAGCAAAGTAGTGTGATGTTAACGGGAGATTTAGCGCTGTTGCATGACACCAATGGTTTTTTAATCCGCAATAAGTTTGTCGGACATTTGACGATTGTGTTAATCAATAATAATGGCGGTGGTATTTTTGAAATGTTACCCATCGCCAAGTTTGACCCACCATTTGAAGAGTTTTTTGGCACTCCCCAGGATATTGATTTTGCTCAGTTATGCGCTACTTATAATGTGCAGCATGAATTGATTACTTCTTGGCAGCAATTGCAGCAAGAATTAAACCCGCTTCCAACTAAGGGAATTCGGGTTTTAGAGTTGCGGACAAATCGCAAACTAGATGCTAGGTGGCGAAAAGATAATTTAGGTCACTTTGCAGTGGATATTAGATTTTAACTATTACTTTATAAACGTTGGCTTTTCTTTAAGCTCTTTTATGAATTGATTAATTATTACTTATTCATAATATTAATCTTTTATCTTGAGGCGCAAATTCTATAATTAGTTTGAGCATTATATCTGCTGCACTAAAAAGTGCTTTATTTTTTTCATCTTCTATGTATTCAAATCTCTCTGAAGGTTTTAATCCCTTTATAATAGCCTTTTCTACAAGCTGTTTATACTGTCCTGTAGTAAATAAAAAGGCTTCTTCCTCAATTTGCTTAATTTGATTTCTATTTTTGGTGCGTATGAGCAAAATAGCCAAATATTTTTTAGCTTCTACTAATGACTGTTCTATATTATCTAAGTTAGTTTCGGTTGCGGTCGAAAGAGTTGTTAATGTTGCAATACTCTTGATACAACCAGTATATATATCTTGGAGTTCGGTTCTTTTTTGCCTAGTATTTTGAAAACAATTAGAGATAATAGTAATAACTAAATTAGTGATTACACTAACCATAGCAGTAATACTAGCAAAATATATAGCAGTTAGTGCTGGATTATCTAGTTGCATATAAACTAAACAGATTTTTTGATTTAATCAAAAATTAAAGTTGTTTTATTTTAGCAGTGTGATACACCGCCTGAACTAATACATTCAGTTTCTAGAAATAATACGAAGACTAAACAAGTCAGCGATCGCAATCTCAATTCCAACAACCTTCTTAAGCAATTTCACCAAATAGTCGTTTTAACAGTCGGAGGATAAGCGATCGCACTTTTTATTCCATCGTTTCTGATATACCCGCGTGTCTGCAAATGCTTCTTCACTTTGGGAAACTTTATTTGTAGTGCGATCGCTCTTCTCCTCTGCGTGAAACTTACCCGCTTAGTTGATCTTGTAACCACCCTTCCAAATCAGCAAGAGTAGAGAAATCCAACAAAGCATCACCTAAAGCTTCCAACTGTTCCACCGATAACCCTTGAATCTGGGACAGAAGCGCATCAGGAATATTACCCACACGCCGATTTAATAGTCGTAAAACGATCGCTCTTTCTCCTTCAACTTTCCCTTCCTCTCGTCCTTCAACCTTTCCTTCGATCTTTCCTTCCTCTCGCCCTTCTTCCTTCGCTTCCAGAATAGCCCGTGGTTCTTCCAAATTCAGTCCCAACATCGCTGCAATCTCCTCTCGACTAAGGTTAGAAAACTTGTAAACAATAATCGTCGTAACTAAATCAATTATCGCTTGCTCCGATTGTTGCTGTGCTTGCTCCAACAAAAACCGCGCCCCTTCTACTGCTTCCGTTTCAGAAGTAACATTTGTCAGCAACATCAAACCCAATCCCAAAGGTTGTTCTCGCAAATCCCCCAACTCATCCAGATAAACCCGCCTGACTTGACCACTTTCTAACAAAGCGCGGTGAATCGTTGAGTTAGAAGGTTCCAAGCTGCGAGAAGCAAAAATTATGACTCCAAACCAGTCATCGTAACGGATAGAGTTGCGGTAGAGAAACAAAAATAATTCGCTAAAGAAGCGGTGATATAAGTCTTCGTCCTTCTGAAACTGCACTTCTGCAAAAAAGACGGTTTTGGAAACTGCATTAGCGGGAGGTAAAAACACTCCATCAATCCGAAACGCCGTTTCTTTCACCTCAACTGATTCAAACTGGTAATTTTCCGCTTCTGGGGGTGGTTCATCTACTAATTCAAACAGCAGACCCGGAAATTGCTTAAATAATTTGTAGAAAATGGTGTCACGTCGCATTTTGGTTCCTCCACACCCAGACAATTACCAAATTGTAAAGGCTTGAGACACCAATTTTAGCGTAGGCGTAGCCCACCGCAGGTATCGCATGTCCCTACGTCCGCGATAAAATTCTCAAGCACAACAGCGCACTCCATACCAATGCAAATTAACTGGCAAACTGCCAAAACCTACGAAGATATTCTGTATCAAAAAACTGACGGCATTGCGAAAATCACCATCAACCGTCCCCACAAACGCAATGCTTTCCGTCCTGAAACAGTCTTTGAACTGTACGACGCTTTCTGTAATGCTCGTGAAGATACTACTATTGGTGTCGTCCTATTTACTGGCTATGGCCCCCACACTGACGGCAAATATGCCTTCTGTTCTGGTGGCGATCAAAGTGTGCGGGGACATGCGGGTTATGTGGATGACACTGGTATCCCTCGCTTGAATGTGTTGGACTTACAACGCTTGATTCGTTCCATGCCGAAAGTGGTCATTGCTTTAGTGGCTGGATATGCGATCGGTGGTGGACATGTTCTACACTTGATTTGCGACCTTACCATCGCCGCCGATAACGCCATTTTCGGACAGACTGGCCCGAAAGTCGGCAGTTTTGACGGTGGTTTTGGAGCTAGCTATCTCGCCCGCATCGTGGGACAAAAAAAAGCTAGAGAAATTTGGTTTCTCTGCCGCCAATATGATGCCCAACAAGCTCTAGAAATGGGCTTAATTAATAGCGTCGTCCCAGTAGAACAACTAGAAGCCGAAGGTATTCAATGGGCGCAGGAGATTTTAGAAAAAAGTCCGATCGCAATTCGATGTCTCAAAGCCGCCTTCAACGCTGATTGTGACGGACAAGCTGGTTTACAAGAGCTTGCTGGCAATGCCACGTTACTCTATTACATGACAGAAGAAGGGACTGAAGGCAAACAAGCCTTTCTCGAAAAGCGTCCACCAGATTTCCGCTCTTTTCCTTGGCTACCTTAAAATTGCAAAAATCGCACCTCACTAAAGGGTGCGATTTTTGTAGATGTCAAAATTTACAGCACTAAATATCTTAAAAACAAATCTTATCTTAAGCAGACTACGAACTCTATTCAGTAATAATGGATGACTAAATAACAACTGCTTTAGTCTTTACCTGTTCAGATATGGAGATAGTTATTTCCTCTACAGGGGCAAGAGCAGCATTGTCTAAATCTGAGGCTAGAGATTGAGAAGATGTTAAAACTGGGGCTGCATCTGGCAAACTCCAAGCATCTTCCAAGGTTTCCCAAGAAGGTGCAAAAGGTGGGAGCGCCAAAGAGCAAGCCTTCCAAGTTGCTTGAACAGGCGCTCCTAACTGCTGACACGTTCCGCCACGGCGACCTTCTGGCTGGTAATGACGGCAATATCTACAGGCAGATGCTAAAACTTTAATAGGTTTCATTTGGATTAATCTTTAGTGCAGTTTCTGGCTGAATTTCATCCTTATATTCTGCTTCTATATATAAAGACGGATAAGAGCCAAAAAGTCATTATTTTCTATAGGTTTCAGCGATCCCAAGTAAAAAATAAACTTCAGGATATTTTTATAATCTTGTTATATATTTCAATAATCGTTAGAGTGATCACCTATAGATTTTGGCTAAAACTTATTAGGGATCAAGACTAAAAGTAAAGCTTTTGATTTATCCAGCCTTTTAACTTCCTCCTTAAGGATGGGTTAAGGCATATTATTTCAGATAAATAGTCTGCTTTGCATACCACATTCGGCATATTCTAGCAGGAAAATATCTTTTTTCTCAAGAATCAGAACTATTTTATGTGACAGTAGCAAGTTACTTGAGGATAAATTCTGCTCAACTAATAATCGTTAAACTATTTTGCTTTCAAAACTGTTTAGCAGCACAGACAGAACAGACTTCCCAGCGCTGGAGTTCACCAGGTGGTGTGGGAGATTGACACTGGGGACAAAGGGGTAAGCCATGCGATCGCGATCGCATCACCTTCGCCCAATTCCCAAAAGCAGCATTCACATCCTTAGTGGGTGTCATATCAGGGCGGCTAATCTCATCACCAAGGTAACTTGGATGCTCATGGGGCAAAACCGTTTGTTGCTGTTTTCTCTCCACCGATGGATTTTGCCAGCCAGCTGTAGAGAAGCGAATATCAACCAAAGGCGTTGGCAGCTTTTTATTCAACTTTAAAAGCAGAGATGTGCGACCAAAAGTCATGTTTTGCGCCCAAGCAGCACTAGAAGTTGCTACCGACAAAACATCGCGCTGAATTGACAATGGTCGAGTATTTGCGGCAACTACTGGGCCAACAATTTCTACCCAACACTTGAGCAGGCGCTGAAATGGCTGCTCCTGCCATTGAGCCTGCTTTTCTAGAACACCTAAAATATCATTTATTGATTTCAACGACATCATTCCAAGTGCTGAGTGCTGAGTGCTGAGTGCTGAGTGCTGAGTGAGGAGTTAGGAGTTATTATTTCCCCAGTCCCCAGTCCCCAGTCCCCAATCTATCTATTTAGATAATTTCCGCTACTATTGTCACAAATATATCTAAAGTTAATTCCAACAGTCTATGTTTGAGGTACAGAAGCAATGACTCAAAACCCTCTGAACGACTCCGCTACTAATCAATCGTCTAAAACACCTGGGTTGAAACCAGTACTGGCAGCAGCACTTGCGAGTTTAGAAGTGCCTCTAGATCAAGAATTAGCTCGATACCGACGCACGCGAACTGGTTTGGTGTCATCTAAGCAGTCTCGTGTTGCAAGTTATATGAGCAGTCAACCCCAATCGTTGACTGCTCATATAACATCGGGAAAAATTCAGTCATCAGGAACGGAAATTAAAACCAACGTACCGCCTGCATCTGTACCCTTGAATCATCAGGGAACCCCAGCACCAGCTACGGCAAAAATTGACGTACCACCCCCACCTCCATCTTCTGTAGCTGTGAATCCTGAGATAAACCCAGCGCCAGCTACGCCAAAAACCGAGGAACTGAATAATCTTAATATTGCCTCCATCTCCGATTCTGCTAAAACCCAAACTCAACTTCCACCACCCCCGCCCAACTTTACTAGTAGCATTGTGCCTGCGATCGTTAAAAATACTCAGAGCGAAAATCTCTTGCAGCCAGATGAAACTCCTAAGCACCCAGATGACTATTTGGAATCTAGTGAAGCACTGCTGCGAAGTCTGACAGAAGAACAACCAGAAACTAAGAAACCAAGCAATTCTAGCGACAGTCTGCTATCACCCTTGGGTATCGGCTCAATGTTACTGCTATTGCTGGCGAGTCTGACTTTGGGTTATGTAGTGTTCAATCCCAAAAGCTTGCCACAATGGAATTTAGGTAATTTGTTTAACGGGAAATCATCTCCCGTACCAGAAAATACTGAGGAAGTTGGGAGTAATGCTCAACCTCAAATCCAGCCACCAAGTACATCTATACCCAAGTATCCCAATCTAGCTGCCCAAGAGTTTCCTGAAGTGAGAGATCCCAAGGATGTAGTTGGCTTAAAACCCAAAGTCCAACCAACTCTCGCAGTAGTGCCTAATCCAATCGTTCCCCAAAACCCCACAAATCCTCAAGCGGCATTACCTGACCCCAACACAGCCCTAAAACCGACAAATCCGATCACCTTAGCACCAGTACCGACGCTACAATCTTTGCCTCCCCTGAATTTGCCTCCCACTCCAACAGCAAAAACCTCGCCTAAGCCAATCGCAACCTCACCACAGCCGGATGCAGAAATCAAACCAGCCACAGATGGGTTCTATCATGTAGTGATAGATAATAAAGGCGCGGCTTATGCCTCAGCACGGCAAGTAATTCCTGATGCTTATTTATCACCCAACAAAGAATTGATTTATCTGGGTGCTTTTAAGACTAAAGAGCAAGTACAACAACACATGAAATTGTTACAGGCAAGAGGAATTAAGGCACGGGTTCAGCAGCCATAAGTTGCAAAAATCTACGATACCATGAGATAACAGTCCTGAGTAATGAGTGCTGAGTAATGAGTGCTGAGTGCTGAGTGCTGAATGGTAAGACACAAAATCTTGTATGTTTACGACCCTACAACACAAAATATTGTATTCAGGACTCTAACGGGGCATTCATCACTTCCTAACTACCCTATGACAAATATTATGCTTAGGACTTCAAGTAGTCACTCAGCACTCCATAACTAATTCAAAACTCAGCACTCAGCACTCAGCACTCAGCACTCATTACTGAGTTTCGTGAATGGAGAGCCGATATGGAATTAATCAAGCGTATCCTACGGGTGATTCGCGCTAATCTCAATAGTTTGATCGGCGGTGCAGAAGATCCAGAAAAGATTCTGGAGCAAACTGTCTTGGAGATGCAGGAAAACCTGGTACGGTTGCGGCAGGGTGTAGCACAAGCGATCGCTACCCAGAAACGTACTGAACGACAGGCAGCCGCCGCCAACTCTCAAACAGAAGAATGGTATCGCCGTGCCCAATTGGCGCTGCAACAAGGCAACGAACCTCTAGCACGGGAAGCTTTGACTAAGCGCCAAGCTTATAAAGAAACCGCTACAGCCCTATTTTCCCAAATAGAGCAGCAAAACGATATAGTCGCTAGGCTAAAAAAGGATATGCGATCGCTAGAGTTAAAAATTTCCGAGGCGAAAACAAAAAAAGATATGTATATCGCTCGCGCCCGTTCTGCCGAAGCGTCTTCTCGCCTCCAGGAAATGCTCGGCGGAGTTTCTGCCACCAGCAGTCTAAGTGCATTTGAGCGCATGGAAGAAAAAGTTTTGCAAATAGAAGCTCAATCAGAAGCGATCGCTCAACTCGGTAGCGACGACTTGGAAACACAATTTACTTCCTTGGAATCTAATAATAATGTAGATGCCGAATTGGCCGCGATGAAGGTGCAGGTTTTAAACCAGGCAGAAAACACACAGCACAACAATCTCCTCACTGAGGAAAACCAGAAGACAGTGCAGCCTCCCCAACAGCAGTTACCCAAAACTCAGGACTCTTGAAGTTCGGCTAATTACCCCAGTTTGGAGATATCTTAACAATTAAGAGTTGTTGGGAGGTACTGATTCAAGCCGGAAAGATTACATTGAAATAGGTAGCTATTAAAAAAGTAAAAAAGCTAACTGTCCAACAAAAAGCGTAAAGCACACAAGGAAAAACAAAGTTATGGGATTATTCGATCGCATTAAGCGAGTAGTTAGTTCTAACCTCAACGACCTGGTTAACAAAGCCGAAGACCCCGAAAAAATGCTAGAACAGGCCATCCTGGAAATGCAGGAAGACTTGGTACAGCTGCGTCAGGGAGTAGCCCAGACGATCGCCGCCCAAAAACGCAGTGAAAAACAGTACAATGATGCCCAAAATGAAATCAATAAGTGGCAACGTAATGCCCAACTGGCGCTGCAAAAAGGTGATGAAAACCTAGCACGACAAGCCTTAGAGCGGAAGAAGACTTATACTGACACCAGTACTGCCCTCAAAGCTAGTTTAGATACCCAAAGCACTCAAGTTGAAACCCTCAAGCGCAATTTAATCCAGCTGGAAAGCAAAATTTCTGAGGCTAAAACCAAGAAAGAAATGCTCAGAGCTAGAATTACTACCGCCAAAGCCCAAGAGCAACTTCAAGGCATGGTGCGTGGGATGAATACCAGTAGTGCAATGTCTGCCTTCGAGCGGATGGAAGAAAAAGTCTTGATGCAAGAATCCCGGGCCCAGGCACTAGGAGAGTTAGCAGGTGCAGATTTAGAAACCCAATTTGCCCAGTTGGAAGGTGGTAGCGATGTTGATGATGAATTGGCAGCTTTGAAAGCGCAAATGCTGCCACCCGCAGCTCCACAAAATCAAGCTCAATTGCCACCGCAACAACAAGAAACCACTGCTCCTAATCCCAAATCTAATGAGGTGGTTGATGCCGAGTTGGATTCCCTACGCAAGCAATTGGATCAACTGTAAAATTGACAGAAAACTTATTTGAGCTAGTCCCACACCTGTTGGCTGTGGGATTTTACGTCATTAGTCAATAGTTAACAGTTCTAATAACTATGAATTATTGACTATGGACTATTGACGACTTTGGGATAAAGTATTGTGTGTGCCAACTTTGATCGCCACCTGACGGAGACTGCAATGAGTAAGGCTGTAATCACCATAACTGATGCTGAGTTTGAAACCGAAGTGTTAAAAGCCGAGCAGCCTGTATTAGTTTACTTTTGGGCTTCCTGGTGTGGGCCTTGTCAATTGATGTCGCCCCTGATTAACTCAACCGCTACTAAATATAGCGATCGCCTCAAAGTCGTTAAGATGGAAATTGACCCTAACCCACTCACTGTTAAGCAGTACCAAGTGGAAGGTGTACCTGCCCTCAGACTATTTCAAGGAGATAAACTACTAGAATCTACTGAGGGAGTTATCGGCAAAGATAAATTACTCGCTCTTTTAGATACTCACTTAAGCAGTAATTAGTCAATAGTTCATAGTTCATAGCAAACGACCAATGACTAATGACCAATGACTAATGACTAATGACTAACATACAGTTTGCACAACGTTTACAACCCCTACAATCTAATGTATTTGCTGATATGGACAGAGCCAAGGCAGTCGCTTTGGCCGCTGGACGACAGATAATTGATTTGTCCTTGGGGTCTTCTGATTTACCAGCCGAGGCACACGTCATCGACGCGATCGCCCAATCTCTTAGCGATCGCAGTACCCACGGCTATCTGTTATTTAACGGTACCCAAGGATTTCGCGAAGCCGCAGCCAACTGGTATGAACAAAAATTTGGCATCAGAGTAGATCCTCAAACTGAGGTACTACCTCTGATTGGTTCTCAAGAAGGTACAGCCCATTTACCCCTAGCAATACTCAATCCAGGGGATTTTGCTCTGTTGCTCGATCCAGGTTATCCCTCCCATGCGGGGGGAGTCTACCTAGCAAGTGGCCAAATCTACCCAATGCCATTACGGGCAGAAAACGGTTTTTTACCAGTGTTTGCTGATATTCCTGCCCCAGTCTTGGCGCAGTCGCGGATGATGGTATTAAGTTATCCTCACAATCCCACGGCTGCGATCGCACCTTTATCTTTCTTCCAAGAAGCTGTCGCTTTCTGTCAGCAACACAATCTCGTCCTGGTTCACGATTTCCCCTACGTAGATTTGGTATTTGAGCAGAGCGGAGACTGGAGACTAGGGACTGGGGACTCGGTAATGAATTCTTCCCAATCCCTAGTACCCTCGATTCTGCAAGCTGATCCAGAAAAAAGCGTCTCGATAGAATTTTTCACCCTTTCCAAGTCTTACAATATGGGCGGCTTCCGCATTGGCTACGCCATCGGAAATGCCCAGTTAATTAATGCTTTACGCCAGGTAAAAGCCGCCGTTGATTTTAATCAGTATCGGGGAATTTTGAATGGTGCGATCGCAGCCCTGACTGGCCCGCAAGCTGGGGTGAAAACGGCTGTTGCAACCTTCCAGAAGCGCCGAGATGCTTTCATTACAGCTTTACATCGCATTGGCTGGAACGTTCCCACTCCCGAAGCCACAATGTACATTTGGGCAAAGTTACCCCCATCTTGGAGTCAAAACTCCGTACAATTTTGTACCCAGCTAGTCAAACAAACTGGTGTAGCCGCTTCTCCAGGTGCTGGCTTTGGCAAATCTGGAGAAGGATATGTCCGTTTTGCGTTGGTGCATGAGCCACCTTTGTTAGAAACTGCTGTAGAAAGAATTGCTGAATTCCTAAAGTGAACTACCCCGCCGTAAGACGGACGGGGCTTCCCAATTCATTGGGAACAGCTTCCAGAACTTTGTAGTACTAGAAAGTCTTACATTCCCTCCAAGGGCAGGAGTCCTGGTTCCCAAGACCCAAATTTTTTTCTTCTCCCAAGGGGAGACGCCAAGGGCGATGCAACATATACTTATTAGCTTGGTTTTCGCTTATGGCATTGATGGTCAAGACATTAGTCATCTTACCAGAAAATGCTGGGGATTCGTCATAACACACGGTAGGGGCACACGTCTGTACCTCCCTACGAATACCTAATATTCTACTGAAATAAATAGTTTGTATCTAAAATCACTATCTAATTTTGTTTAAAATTGTAATTATACGTATAAAACACTAGAAAGATTAGTCATCTTTTCATTGATAATCAGGAGTAACTTTACCCAATCAAGTCTCCCCATTTCTTAAACTGGGTTTGTACGCAAAGCTACCAAAGACGGCTAACGATGTAGGTTGCGTTTTTAAGCAACCATATTGTCAAAAAGCCTGTAGTCAAGACAGCCCAAGCCTAAAAACGGCAATAGTTTAAAACTTAACTTCCAAACTGACAGAGACTTGAAAACAATGAAGATGACTTTTCAGAAACTTGTAATTGGTGCTTCAATGGCTATTGGTGTGAGCGCTCTTGCCACAGTACCAGCACAAGCTGGAACACTCACTGGTGCTACCATAGGTGGAACAGCATCAAGTGATTATTTAATCTATGATGTGTCAGGTAATAGTACTGTTCGTGTGCCAAATACTCAGACAAACGTCCAGAAAGTTCTGGATGGTAATGCTGCAAATCCTACTGGAAACGTAGAGTTACGAGCTAGCAGTGAAGGGTCTGGTTTTGATTTCACCAAAAACACCACTTTGACAGGGCAAATTGGTGACAAAAGTATCACCTTGAGCAGTCTGACAGCAACAGATTGGTTTAGTACTGGCTCAGGATTGAGTACAAGCTATGGAGCAAAGAACTTTGCAAATACTTGGTTTAACGAATTTGCTAAGGCAGCTGGTTTAGGAGCAAATTTAATCCCTACAGCTTATAATGCGTTTTTGGGCATCAATGGTTTCCAACGCTCCAGCGACCCTAATATCTCTTATGTTAATCAAAATGACATCACTGGCGATATTAAAATTGGGTTAGCCGGTCACTTTAATTTGAAAGAGTACTATGCTCCCATATCACCACTCTTGGCTAGTGTTCTCAAAACTGGATTCCAAGCTAGTGAAGTTGTTAAAGTTACCTACAATGACAAGACTGATTTCCTTTACAGCTTTTCTGCTACGAAAAGTGGGCTAAGTAACAGTTTAGGAGTAGGTGCTGATGGCAAGTCCCACAGTGGCAACTATGAAGTTGGCATAAAAGGTGTACCACCCGCAGCAGTCCCAGAACCATCAGTAATACTTGGTCTGTTGGGTATTGCTGGTGTGTTTGCTACCCAACGCAAATTTAAAAAAGCATCTATTTAAGATTGCGGTTTAAAAACGACAAATAAGTTAGGGAGCTAATAAATAGCTCCCTTTTTTGATGAATAATTTCTACAAACTGTAAGATAATTTAATCTTCTAGGTTATACTATTTCTAAAAACATTTGCAATCAATGAATCGATTGTAATATTCTGCATCTCTATGCCCCTACCAACGTGTGTGTGACATGGATTTTGTGAAATGGTATTACTTACCCTCACATCCAAATGAAAACTGTTTTAGGAAGGAGAATTATCATACCATTAATTATAGTATTACTTAAGTAGTTTTACTAATACAAATTCGCCAATTCAATTTTTAAAAGCAGTCGTTGATTTAATACTATAACTTAGACAAAATTCGTAAAAAAAGCTTAATCTTTAATTAAGCTCTATTTAAGGATAATATCATTTAAGTGTAGTAGCGCAGCTAAATTAAATTTATTTATATCTTTGACTAGATTTAGATAAGTCAAATTTCTATTTGTTTCATGGTTTAAATGCACTACCGTTTTAGTTTATGGTAATAATTGTTGGCTTTTACTTAAAATAATCAGATAATAGGTAGTAATGAGAGCACAATTACTCAATATAGATGAGCCATTGCGGTCAAACAAAGTTAGACGAATTTTGCTAGTTGAAGACCATTATCTCAATCGGATGTTACTGAGTGACTATCTAAGTTACTGTGGGTACAATGTCCAAAGCTTATCAGAAGGCTCTACTTTTTTCTCAACTATAGAGCAATTCCAGCCAGATTTAATGTTACTAGACTTGAAATTGCCAGATGTTGACGGTTATTCACTTTTAAAACAAGTCCAGCAAAAACCTGAGTTGTCAAAAATACCTATTATTGTGGTTTCAGCCTTTGCTTTTAAAGCAGATCAGGAACTAGCTCTGAGTTTGGGCGCACGTCACTATTTTGTCAAACCTTTAAAACTCAAGGATCTCATCTTTGCAATTGAAGAACAGTTTACTTGTCGCCACAGATAAAGTTTTTTGCTATGCGTGAATTTATTCTGCTTTTTGGTTAGCGATGAACTCTTCCACGCGCTCACTAAGATTTTGTACAGAACTGCCAATAGTTGAAATTTTTTGTTGTACTTGCGCTAACAATAAAACTGCTGTTTGTAGCTCATTGAGAGTTTCAGCCATAGCCTCACGATACTGGGCTTCAAAATCTTGTAAGTTCATAGTTTGACTTTTACTTAAAATCATTATAATAGCTATATTCTCAATGATAATCGTAAATTTTATTTACTAAATCCGTTAATTCGCTTAATACTATAAATTCAACAAAAAAACTTAAATATTGGAGATTGATGAAATTTTTATATGGTTTTTATAAAAGCAATATTTAAGAGTATTTTTTATTATTAAAAGCACATAAAAAACTAATTGAAACTTTCTATAAAACTGCGATTTTAATGTCGCACCATAAAACCAACGTAAAAGCCAAGAAAGTTTTTATTCTGACAGTAGCAGCCGATAACTAAAGTCGCAGCTAAACAAACTATTGTCTGCTTCAAAGTTCTGATATTTGCAGCATATTTTCTGGTAAACATTTAGCTTGGAAACCCACCCACCCTACAGAAAGCCGCAGCAGCAAGCGTCTATAGACTTCTTTTTGTGCAGATTCAAAACCTACCTCACTTGAGAGTGACGAGTTAGGAGTTATTATTCTCCCTCGGATTACCACCTAGTCACCAGTACTCTTGTGTATGTAGATCATGACACCTACTTTATACTTACTTGATAAATAGTCCGTTAAATCGGCACGAAAAAATTATTTTTCTTAAAATAGAGAAAGATTACCTAATTTTCGTTGTGACAATATCTACGCAAATATTACCGCTGCTTAAAGAGCCAGAACGACTGGAAAACCGTCTAGCCGAAATTCCGC
The DNA here is from genome assembly GCF_051172895.1 of Nostoc sp. CALU 1950. NCBI lineage: Bacteria > Bacillati > Cyanobacteriota > Cyanophyceae > Nostocales > Nostocaceae > Nostoc > Nostoc sp. CALU 1950. The sequence continues at coordinate 57,891 of NZ_JBDNJQ010000026.1, forward strand.
CGGAACCGGGGGTTTATTTTATGCGGGACAACAGCGATCGCATTATATATATAGGTAAATCACGTAAGTTGCGATCGCGTGTCCGTTCCTATTTCCGGGATGGCTACAACAAGAGTGAACGCATCGCCACGATGGTCAAGTTGGTGACAGAAATTGAATTCATTGTCACTGATACTGAAGCCGAAGCTCTAGCACTCGAAGCCAACTTGATTAAGCAGCACCAGCCATACTTTAACGTGCTGCTCAAAGATGATAAAAAATATCCCTATCTCTGCATTACTTGGTCAGAAGATTATCCGCGAATTTTTATTACCCGTAAACGCCAGTTCGGCAAAGAAAAGGATAAATTTTATGGGCCTTATACTGATGCTGGGTTACTGCGAGAAATTGTCCGCATCTGTAAACGCATCTTTCCCCAAAGACAACGACCTCAACCACTTTTCAAAGACCGTCCTTGCTTAAATTATGATTTAGGGCGTTGTCCGGGTGTGTGTCAAAAGCTGATTTCACCAGAAGAATATCGCAAAATTGTGCAAAAGGTGGCGATGGTATTCCAAGGTCGAACTCAAGAACTGATTGATATTTTGACTCAACAGATGAACGCCGCCGCCGAAAACTTGAATTTTGAGTCAGCAGCGCGGATTCGCGATCAAATTTCTGGGTTAAAGTCGCTGACAGCTGACCAAAAGGTTTCCTTACCAGATGATACAGTTTCGCGGGATGCGATCGCACTGGCAGCCGACGAACAGCACGCCTGTATTCAACTATTCCAGATTCGCGCTGGTCAATTGGTAGGACGTTTAGCTTTTGTGGCGGATGCTCACGCAGAACCGGGAGCTATTTTACAACGAGCTTTGGAGGAACATTACCAAACTGCTGACTCAGTGGAAATACCTCTAGAAATTTTGGTACAACATGATTTACCAGATGTGGAGATATTGGCGGATGTCTTAACTCAACGTAAAGGTAAAAAAGTCACAATATTGACTCCTTTGCGGCAAACTAAGGCAGAATTAATTGAGATGGTAGAGCGAAATGCCCAGTATGAATTGCAAAGAATGCAAAAATTTGGCGATCGCAATCACCAAGCAATGCAAGATTTAGCCACCATTCTCGATTTACCAGATGTACCCCACCGCATTGAAGGTTATGACATTTCCCATATTCAGGGGTCAAATGCTGTAGCTTCGCAAGTGGTATTTATCGACGGATTACCGGCCAAACAGCACTATCGCCACTACAAAATTAAAAATCCCACGGTGACAGCAGGACATTCAGATGACTTTGCCAGTCTGGCTGAAGTTATTGGGCGGCGGTTTCGTAAGTATGGGGAAAATCAGCAATTAGCACGTTTGGGTAATCCTGACTGGCCTGATTTAATCATGATTGATGGCGGTAAAGGTCAGCTATCTTCAGTTATTGCCGTTTTGCAAGAGATGAATTTATTAGAAGACTTGCGAGTTGTGAGTTTAGCGAAGCAGCGAGAAGAGATTTTTTTACCGGGAGAATCTAAACCCTTGACAACTGATGCAGAACAACCAGGGGTGCAGTTGTTGCGGCGGTTGCGCGATGAAGCACATCGATTTGCAGTAAGTTTCCATCGTCAGCAACGTAGTGATAAATTGAAGCGATCGCGTTTAGATGAAATTCCTGGCTTAGGACATCATCGACAAAAGCTGCTACTAGGGCATTTTCGCTCAGTTGACTATATTCGGCAAGCGACAACCACGCAACTCGCGGAAGTAGCAGGAATTGGGCCGCGTTTGGCTCAAGAAATTTACGATTATTTTCATCCGGCTTGAAATTTGTAGGAAACTCTGAGCGGCTCCTGAAGTTCCGAGCGAAGGAAACCGCTCCTCATAAAGTTTGGTAGTTTTCATTAGATTATCTTACAGAATTCAATCTCATAAATATTGCTAGCAAATATTAACTAAATCTTAAGATAGATATTTTGTGACCAAAGATACAGTAATTTATGGGTTTTAATTTTTGAATACAAGAACGGCTTTTTTTGTATTCGTCTGAAATGACTATAAACAAGGCTCTCTCAAAGGATTAATCATGGGGATCAGTAAATCTCTAAGCAGTATTTAATTAAAAAATAATTTATGTGTCTAAAGTTGGAGGGTAAAATCACCTAGATTCTAGGATAATAGATCAAGATATCGAAAAGTTTTCAAACCTGAAATTTTGTTTAAAATAATCAGCCAATATTACAGCAGTTTGTTAAGTTGGGTCGAACCAGAATTTTTACGGGTTTAACTTGTAGCTTTACCAAATAAAAAATAATTACAACCAGGGGTTTTAAAATGCAGACAGTACAAAAGATTTACTGCCCAAATTGTGGTAGTCATGCAGAGCGTTATTATATTTCTGATAGCCAATTAACTCGCACACAATGCCCAAGTTGTGATTACTTAATGATTAGTTGTACTCGCACCGGCAAAGTAATTGAGGCTTATGCCCCTGGCATTCATGCACCCGCTAGATAAGATAAATTGAAAATTTGAGAATGTTTTCTCTAATTTTTAAGAATACAGAAAACTCTATCCATAAAGGGATAGAGTTTTAATAAGGAAGAATATTTAATCATCGTTTCGCCCGCTAGGGTCAAGGTTTTAAACCCTAATCGCAAAGACGGCGATTTATCGCGTCTCTTGCCTTAACCGAACCGTATTGCATCAACTCCTACAGAATTCTTATTGATAAAGTTATTTATCAGAAATTTTGAACACTTCACAGCTTGTTATTCTGTTGTCTGAGTTGTTGCTGTCGTCTCTGTTGTTCTAATCTCAATTCTTGCTGTTGTCTAATTTGTTGATCTTGTCTGAGTTGTTGCTGTTGTATCCTCAGTTGTTGCTGTCGGGTAAATTCTTGCTGTTGTAGTCTTGTTTCTTGTTGTTGTATTCTCAGTTGTTGCTGGCGTATTAGTTCTTGCCGTTGTCGTGTAAATTCTTGCTGTTGTATTTTCTGTTGTTGTTGTTGTTGTTGGGGTTGTTGAAGGTTTAAGCGTAGCCATGTTTCCTTCAATTTTTCTTGTGTTTGTTGAATTTGCTCCTCTTGTTGTTGTCTCATTCTTTCTTGAAATAATTCAGGTTGCTGAGGATTTGTCTGAATTATTTGTCCGTATGCAGGAGAATTCATTGCCAAAGCTTTTGCAAAAACAATCACTAATAGCCAGAATTTAAGAATCAATGAGCGATTCCACATAGAATTATCTCGTCAATTGTTATAGATTGGTTTTAGCGATCGCTTAACCTTAATATAACAATTTTTACCGAGGTCTTTTTGGAGCAATTGCTGATATCTGAGCTTGTTTAATTCTTACTGGCTCTCAATTGCCCGCAAGCAGCATCGGCTTCTAAACCACGGGAATAGCGGACACTAACGGCAGTATTTTGCTGCTTGAGGACGTTGACAAATGCTTCAATGCGATCGCGGTTGGGGCGTTTATAGTCTACTTCTTGAATAGGATTATAGGGAATCAAATTCACATGACTTTGAAATCCTCGCATACATTTTGAAAGTTCCAATGCATGTTCTGGTAGATCATTAACACCCGCGAGAAGAACATATTCAAAGGTAACGCGGCGTCCAGTGATTTCCACATATTCCCGACATTCAGCCAGCAAATCTTCTAGAGGATAGGCGCGGGCGCTGGGGATAAGTTTTTCGCGTAGTGCTTGGTTGGGTGCGTGGAGACTCACAGCCAGAGTGATTTGCAAATTGTTTTGCGCGAACTGACGAATGCGATCGCGAATACCCACTGTAGAAACTGTAAGCGATCGCTGTCCTATACCGACATCTTGATTTAGAGATTTCAATGCTGCTAGAACATTCTCAGTATTCAACAACGGTTCACCCAGTCCCATAAATACGACATTGCTAACCCGTTGCCGAAAATCTTCTTGCACAGTCAACACCTGATCAACAATTTCATGCCGTGCTAGGTTGCGCTTGTAGCCTCCCTTACCAGTAGCGCAGAAATCACACGCCATTGGGCAACCCACCTGAGTAGAAACACAAACTGTCAAACGGGCTTTTGGGCCTTCTCCCCTTTCTGCGAAGGTGGGGATGCCTACAGTTTCAATAATTTGACCGTCTGCTAATCGTAAAAGATATTTGACTGTACCATCGGGAGCCTCAGAGCGGTAATGTAAAATTGAGCGCCCTACGGGAACTTCTGCTAATTCTGCACGCCATTGTTTGGAGAAGACAGAAATATCAGATAGCGATCGCACTCCCTTGTCATAGATCCATTCATGCAGCTGCTTTCCTCTGTAAGTAGGTTGTCCTTGCTGCTGCACCCAAGCAGTTAACTCTGCCAAAGAAGCACCGAGAAGGGGAGGGGTTAATGCTGATTTTTCTGGGTTGTGTGAGTCAACCTGAGATACAAGAGGCGTAGCAGACATAAAAAAATCACGAGTTGGTGTTGAATCTCTATCCTACACCTGCCAGATCAAGTTAGTCTTGACCAAAGAAGATGGGGGAATTAACCAAAGGTTGTGCCATTCCAGCCCCACATTGCACCCTTAGCGTCTGCAAACTCTATGTAAATGCGATTTTTCGGCACACCGAGAGTTTGGTTAATCTGCTGGCAAAAGTCTTGACTCATTGCTGCGGTTTGGTCTGGCTTCATTGTGCCAATGCTTTTAATTTCAATGTAGCAAACCGGGTCTGTATTCCCTGCAAAAGTCATGGGAATTCCTGGCTCAAAAGCAGTCATTACATAAGATTCTGGTTTTCCCAAATGTTTTGCTAACTTGGCTGATAAGTTTAAAAGCATTGACTCAATTTCAGCTTTTTGAGGAGATTCAGCAGAAGTTTGCACTTTAATTAATGGCATAGTACTGAATTGGAATTTTGGATTTTATTACATTGTTAAGTTTATCTAAATGCAGAGGTACAGAGTACAAAGATTAGGGAGTTGAGGAGGACAAAGAGAATAAATAACCAATGTCCAATTCCCAATCAATACGGTTCGGTTAAGGCAAGAGACGCGATGAATCGCCGTCTCTACAAGGATCAATCTTTTGTAGAGACGGCGATTTATCGCGTCT
>NZ_JBDNJQ010000271.1:0-5532 GCF_051172895.1 Nostoc sp. CALU 1950
ATGAATCGCCGTCTCTACAATAATCAGTCTTTGGTAGAGACGGCGATTCATCGCGTCTTTGTGATCTAGAATTTTCATCAAAAAACTTTAACCGAACACGTCCTTGGGGGTAGAGGGACAAACCACCAAGGACGCGTTCGCGCAGCGTCTCGTAGAGAAGGGCACAAAGGAAGAGGGGAGAAGAATATCTGTGACACAAAGTTTTTGTGATTATACTGTGTCAGTGGTATTTAAAGGTGCATTATGGATGCTGAGGAACTTTTAAAACAATATGCAAAAGGTCAACGAAAGTTTGATTCCGTCAATCTGAGAGGAGTAAACCTCAAAGGTGCAAATCTGAGTGGGATAGACCTGACAAATGCAGATTTGACGGGAGCAGATTTAAATAATGCCAACCTGAGTAAGGCATGTCTTAAAAACACAAATCTCACCAGGGTATCTCTGACAAGCGCAAACTTAAGTGGTTTGGTGGAAAGTTCTAGTTTAAATTTGAGTTGGGCAGACCTAGATAATGCCAATTTGAGTGATGCTACGCTAAATTCTGCCAATCTAACTGAAGCTTCTTTCAAAAAAACAAATCTTGTGAGAGCTAACCTCAGTAGCGCAAATTTAAGTCGGGCTAACTTGTTTGAAGCTGATTTGAGTCAAGTAAACCTAATTCAGGTACATTTCAGAGATACCAATTTGCAGGGAGCCAAAATTCGAGGTGTTAATTTATCTCAAAAGAATTTGTCTGGTATGAATCTGGCTGAGGCTGATCTAGGTGCAGCAAATCTCAGAGGCGTAAATTTCAGAAAAGCCTGTCTCAAAGGGGCAAATTTAGAGAGAGCGGATTTACAACAAGCGGATTTAATGAAAGCAAATCTCAACGGAGCAAATCTTAGAAAAACTGACTTAACTGGAGCAAATCTTTACGGAGCCAATCTTCAAGATGCTGACCTAACTGGTGCGATAATGCCAGATGGAGAAGTCTACAAACCGATCGCCTCTGAGGTGGAAATCGGTAAACAGGAAACATCGTTAGAGAAAGTAATATCTATGACCCGTAAAGTAATTAATACTGATAACGCACCCGCACCAGTCGGCCCTTATAATCAAGCGATCGCAGCTTCAGGTCAATTTCTATTCATAGCTGGACAAATTGCCATCGATCCCCGCCTTGGTGATGTCGTCTACACTGATGATGTCAAAAAGCAAACTGAGCAGGTATTAGCTAACCTTGAAGCCATCCTCACCGCAGCCGGGGCGACTTTCCAAGATGTCGTGAAAACCACTGTATTTTTAGCTGATATGAATGATTTTGCGGCGGTGAATGCCGTTTATGCTAAATATTTCCCGGAAGATACAGCCCCAGCACGGGCTTGTGTGCAGGTATCGCGCTTACCTAAAGATGTGTTGGTAGAAATTGATGCGATCGCGGTTATTAGCGGTTAGATGGAACGTATCAAGGAGCAAAATCTTAACGGTTACATTTGATTGTTCTGTTCTGACTCTAAAAATTCCATCACTTCTTGTAGCACATCGGCTATATGTGGCTTTTCGCAAGCAATTACGTTGTCGGAAAGATGCTTATGGTGCGGGAAGCTAGGCAAGTTGGGAAAGTGTGGTGTACTGTCATAACGAAAAATCAGACTATTTTGCTCATCTTGAAAGTGATAGCGGTAATCGATATATGTAATCTGATTATCTACAATAACAAAGGCTTCACTAACTGCCAATAAATATTTGAGAGAAAAACGTATCCTAGTGCGGAGATTAGCTCTCTCTGGCGTTAAAATTACTGCACTATATTCCTCAACGTATGTATTAGAGCAGTTGAGTAAAAGTTGCTCAACTTCATCTAAATAGGCTTGAATAACTTTACGCGACATCTCTGAGTTTGCTCTCTATTTCTTGGTGTAGAGCTAGATAATGTTGGTAGTTTGCTGCCCATTCGACAAAAACTTCATCGTCAGAAGTTTCGCCTTGGCTATATTTGGCAAAAAAATCTTCTGAATTCATTTGGTAGTTTATTTCATAGGTATTTAACTGTTTGGTAAGGGCAATCAGCGCATCTAGTGGAGATGTATATTCAATGATTTGTTTACGCATTAATTTCTGCATTCAGTTTCATTGTTAATTATCTCTCAATAAACGCGATCGCCTCTAGAACTTTGGGAATACTGAAACTAAGTACCCTAGAGGAGTATTAAAAATGGCAGAAAATCGCATCAGTGCCAGCCTAGCCCCAGCAGATAAAGAAGCAGTCATGCAAGCGATCGCTACAATTAGAGAAAAGTTACCGTTTTTGGTTGATTTGACCACCGAAGAACGGCGAACAATGTTGAAGATGGGAGATAAAAGTCGGGCTTTTGTCAGCAAAGCCTTAGAAGTGGCGACACAGAACCCTAATTTTTTGCCCCGTTCTTTTGATTTAGAAGAGATGCGCCGAGATTTGGCACTGTTTGAGGCCTTGTATCCAGTGCTTTTGTCTCTAACGCAACTGCAAGAATTAGTGGATGATACCTGTATAGCCTCTGCTAGCGAAGCCTATGCAGCAGCATTAGCAGTTTATAGCTATGCCAAAGCTAGTGGTGATGTCACAGGTTTAGATGCAGTAATTGATGAGATGGGACGCAGGTTTTACCGCCGTTCTAAGAAAAAGCAACCCGAAACCGCAGCTAGCTAAAGCTTGCAATAAGAAATTATACCAGTTGTCAACTTGGTAAAATACACGTCATTTGTAGGGGCATAACATTGTTATGCCCTTTTCGCGCTTTGTATCCAAAGATTTTTAAAACCTGCGGAAGGAGGTTTTGTTTATATAGTTACGATTTTATAGCGCATCTCGTTTATCTAAAATACACTTTGACCTTTCTCCAAACCTCTCCCCTTGTAGGTGAGAGGCTTTGAATCTTACTCCCCTTCCCTTGTAGGGAAGGGGCTGGGGGTTAGGTCTGTATTGGACTTCATCGCATTTTTGAGCCTCAAAAGGTCAACGTCGAGCCTCAGAAGGTCAACGTCGAGCTTCAGAAGGTCAACATTGAGCCTCAGAAGGTCAACATTGAGCCTCAGAAGGTCAACATCGAGCCTCAGAAGGTCAACATCGAGCCTCAGAAGGTCAACATTGAGCCTCAGAAGGTCAACATCGAGCTTCAGAAGGTCAACATCGAGCTTCAGAAGGTCAACGTTGAGCCTCAGAAGGTCAACGCATAAAAATTACATAGAAAAAGTCTGATAAATTCCGAAATACAGCATTTATATTTAGTAGTTATTCTGTAAACATTAGCACCTCAAAATTGAATCTTGTAATGAACCCACAAAACAAGCCCAAGAGTCTACAAGATATTCTTAAGCAGCGCCAGCAATCAGGTTTTGTGGGTCGTGAAGACCAAGTAAACCAATTTCGCCAAAATTTAGCATTCCCCCCAGAAGATGATCGCCGTCGTTTTCTGTATAACGTCTGGGGTCAAGGTGGAGTTGGTAAAAGTACTCTGTTACGGCAGTTTCGTAAAATTGCTGACGAAGCAAAAATCATTTCGGCTTACATCGATGAAGCTGAAAAAACTATACCAGAAGTCATGGGCCGTCTAGCTGAGGATTTAGAACGGCAAGGTCATAAACTAACGCAATTTACAGAACGCTACAAAGTTTACCGTCAAAAGCGCCAAGAATTAGAAACTGATCCAGAAGCTCCTCAAGGCTTTTCCGCTTTTGTCGGGAAAACTATGGCAAAAACTGGTGTACGTTTAGCGCGTCGAGTTCCCGTTGGTGGTGCTGTATTTGACTTTGTAGATGAGGATGCTTTCGCTACCCAAGCGGGAGAATGGGCTTCTTATGTTGCAAAGAAAATAACAAATAAAGACGAAGTGCGTTTAGTTCAAGAACCTGAAGAAGTTCTGACCCCGTTATTTTTGCAAGATATTTTTAAAATTGCTAAGGAAACTCCTGTTGTCCTGTTTCTTGATACTTATGAACGCACCGGAGAATTCCTAGATAACTGGTTACGGGAAATTTTAGAGGGTCGTCACGGTGAAGTATCTCTCAATATATTGATAACTATTGCCGGTCGGCATGAATTAGATAAAAATCATTGGGCATCTTATGAGGGGTTAATAGCTCGTTTCCCTCTGGAACCCTTTACAGAAGAAGAAGCCCAACAATATCTAACTCGGAAAGGCATTACGGACAGTCGCGTTGTTGAAGTGATTTTACACCTTTCTGGAAACTTACCCCTGCTAGTAGGAATGTTAGCAGATACTCATCCCAATGACCCCAACCAGGTAATTGAGCCTAGTACCAGTGCTGTAGAACGCTTTTTAAAATGGGTTGATGACCCCAAACGGCAACAAGTGGCGCTTGATGCTGCCATTCCTCGGTGTTTGAATCGGGATGTTATAGCTAAGTTGAGAGCAGAAGAAGAAGCTGACGAGTTATTTACTTGGCTAAAAGAAACATCCTTTGTCAATGAACGTACCGACGGCTGGGCTTATCATGATGTTGTCAAAACCCAAATGTTACGCCACAAGCGCCTTTCATCGCCGCAAGGTTGGGCTGATATACATGGTAAGTTGGCAGAATATTATGACAGCCTGCGGAATGATCTGCAATTAGAGGAAGAAAAGAAACAGCGCGATCCTAGTTGGCAAAGTCACACATTAAACGTGTTGTACCACAACTTATGTCAGTTACCGCAAAGGAATTTATCTGTAGCTCTCAATGAATTCCTCGCTGCACTCAAAAATCAACGCAAATTTGCCCAACAATATGCAGAAACTATGCTTCAGGCTGGTAAAGATGTCGATTCCTCTGAAGTTCAGCGTTGGGGTGAGCAACTAGTAAATGGGTTAAAAGCTTATGAGGAGGACGTTTATCAAGTTACGTTGGAAATGTTTACCGCAGTCTTACAGAATTCTGGGATTGAGGTTAAATGGCAACCAATTGCTCTAGGTTGGCGCGGTGAGACTTACCGTTTAATGAAGCGTTACACAGAAGCCCTAGAAGATTTTGACCGCGCCATTAAACTTGACCCCAAATATGACTGGGCGATCGCAAGTCGCGGTCAAACTTACCGCTCAATGGAGCGTTATCTAGAATCCCTAGAAGATTTTGACCGTGCCATTGAACTCAATCCCAAATCTGACTGGGCGATCGGAAGTCGCGGTTTTACTTACCACTTAATGAAGCGTTACCCAGAAGCCCTACAAGACTTTGACCGCGCCATTGAACTTGACCCCAAATATGACTTGGCGATCGCAAGTCGCGGTTTTACTTACCGCTCAATGAAGCGTTACCCAGAAGCCCTACAAGACTTTGACCGCGCCATTGAACTTAACCCCAAACGTAACTGGGCGATCGCAAGTCGCGGTTTTACTTACCGCTTAATGAAGCGTTACCCAGAAGCCCTACAAGACTTTGACCGCGCCATTGAACTTGACCCCAAATCCTGGGCGATCACACATCGCGGTTTTACTTACTGCTTAATGGAGCGTTACCCAGAAGCCCTAGAAGACTTTGACCGCGCTATTGAACTTAATCCCAAATATGACTGGG